>CAZNBU010000007.1:0-19255 GCA_964571035.1 uncultured Planctomycetaceae bacterium
GCGGCGAACTCGATCTTCGACGCGGTGCAGGAGGCCGACCCGGAGCAGCGGTTCTTCGACTCCTTCATCGACGCCGAGGTGATGTCGGCGGTCGATACCATCGACGAACCGTTCCGCGAGGCGCTGGTGCTGAGCGACCTGGAAGGCCTGGGTTACCCGGAGATCGCGGAAGTGCTGGGCGTCCCCGTCGGGACGGTCAAGAGCAGGATCTATCGCGCGCGGCGCGTCCTCCACGAGGCGCTCTACGAATACGCGCTGGAGATGGGATACGTGCGCCCCCCGGAGCAGGCATGAACGACGACGTGATGATCCCGTGTGAGCACGTGATCGAGAAGCTATGGGAGTATCTCGACCTGGGTCCCGAGGCCACGGACGCGGACCGGATCACCCGGCACCTGGAGATGTGCAACCGGTGCTTTCCCGAGTACGACTTCCGCCGCGCGTACCTGGAGATGATTGGCTTAGACGGTTGGTTGAAGCAACTGCTGGAAGTCGCCTTCGTCACCGAGTACGGGCTGGACGCCGATCAACAGTCGGTCTTCAACATGCTGAGCATCGCTGGCCTGGACACCACGACCGAGACCTGGGAAGCGTTCGGCGAAAGCGACGAGCGCTACAAGGTCAAGGGCGGCAATCAACTCGTCGTCGATGAACTGGCGAAGCGCCTGGATTCGCGCATTCACACCGGCCGGCAGTTGCTGGCGCTGAACCCCGCCGGAGAGGGATACCGGCTGAGCTTTCATATGGGCACCGTCACTGAAGAAGTGTCGGCCGATATCGTGGTGCTGGCGCTGCCATTTACGCTGTTGCGCGAAGTTGAACTGGGGATCGAGCTGTCTCCGGAAAAGCGCAAGGCGATCAACGAGCTCGGCTACGGAACCAACGCCAAGGTGCTTGCGGGCACATCGTCACGGCCGTGGCGTAAGCAAGGGTTCGCGGGTGCCGCCTTCAGCGATCAACCGTTTCAACTTGCATGGGACAACGCGCGCAGCCAGCCCGGCGAGGGCGGCGGCATCACCTTCTACAGCGGCGGCAAGCCCGGCATCGCAGTGGGGGAGGGCACGCCGCGTTCGCAGGTGGATCGGCTGTTCCCCGGGTACGACAAGGTTTTCGCGGGGGCATCGGACGCGTTCAACGGCCATATCTTCCGCATGCACTGGCCCAGCCACGCGTACACCAAAGGAAGCTACGCCTGCTACAAGCCGGGGCAGTGGACTACGATCAGCGGCCACGAAGCCGAGTCGGCGGGCAACGTGCTGTTCGCGGGCGAGCATTGCAGTGAAGACTTCCAGGGGTTCATGAACGGCGCCGCCGAAACGGGGCGGGTAGCGGCAGAAGAGATTGTTGCGCGGGTGAAGAAGTGACTTGACGGTTGCCGTCGAACTGCCTGACGCGAAGAGCGCGAAGTACGCGAAGAAAAGCTGCCTCGCGCAGAGACCGCAGAGCGCGCAGAGAAAGGCATTTCTAACCACAGATAAACACGGGTGAACACAACTGCTGCTTGGTCAGTTGTGTTTACCCGTGTTAACCCGTGGTTCACTTTTCTGACCAATTCTCTGCGCTCTCTGCGTACTCTGCGCGCGGCGGCAGTTGCTTTTCGTTGCGTCAGTCCAGTCGGCGCCACATGTGCAGCTCTGTGACCGGTTGGCCGTCTACCATCATGGCGTCGATCTCGCGGCCCCAGACTTGGAACCCTTTGGAGTCGTAGAGTTGCCGGGCGAATGTGTTGGCTTCGGCGACACCGAGCTGCGCTATGCTGCATCCGCCTTCGCGCATCACACCCATCAGTGCATCCATCAGGGCTGCGCCGACGCCTTTGCCGCGCGCGTGCGGCGAGACGTACATGCCCCAGATTACGCCGATGTGCGCGCGTTTTGCGCCGCGCTGCGTGTGCCATCCGGCTGCGCCGACCAGCTCGTTGTCGATGAAGGCGCCGTGCACGCGGCCGTCCAGCATCCAGGACAGCACCTCCGCGTCGCCCAGTTGGAGAAAGTCATCGACGTGCTGTCCGAAGGCGGTGGCGTGGTCGCGCAGCATGCGGATGCGCAATTCTCGCCACGCCGGGGCATCATTCTTCTGTAAGAGGCGGATGTTCATGGGTACTCTGGATGTTAGTTCAATCCGGGGCCATGGAGAAACGGATGAGAGTTGCGCTGATCACCTTCGCGCTGATGAGCATCATGTACGTGCCCGCCGGCGCGCAGAAGGGGTTTGACGTCGAAAAAGAGCGCTCCGAGCTATGGGGGTTCTTCGCCGACAAACATGCCGACATCGGCGACGAGTACCGCAAGTACCGGTTGTTCGAGGACGCCCGGGCGCACTACATGCGCGCGCTCGAGTTCGATCCCGACAACCGCGGCGCCCGCAGCGGCCTGGGCCAGAAGAAGAAGGGCGGCGAGTGGGTGGACGACGAGCCACTCCCCGCGGAATCCCCGCTTGAAGGCGAGGCCAAAGCCAGCGCGCGGAAGAAGCCGGACGAAGCTCGCGACAAGAACTACGAAAAGTGCGCCGACCGCGCCCGCAAGCAGGTAAAGGCTGCGGTGTCCGCGGGCGACCCCGACGCCGCGCGCATTATGGCAATCGAAGTGCTGCGATACGCACCGAACGATGAAGACGCGCGCAAGCTGCGCGGGCACGTGCAAGCCGGTGAGTGGATGCCCGAGAAGTGCGCCGAATGGCGGCAAGCCGGCCTTGCCGCGGTCGCCAATGCCACCGAAGGCAAGGAGTTCCCCGGCACGGACGAGCAGGCCAAAACGATCGGTGCGACCTTCCACCGCCGCCAGAGCGACCATCTGGTCACGCGCAGCAGCAAGGACATCGCGCGCGCCATGACCATGCACAAGCACGCCGAGGCGCACTTGAGCCGCGCAATGGAGATCCTGGGTATCAGCGGCGCGCCGTTCGGCAGCTCGCGCTACACCATCACGCACCTCGATACCAATCGCCAGTACTACGACATGCTGGAAAAGGTGCTCAAGCTGGAAGGGGACGAGCTTGAGTTCGCCAAGAAACTCGCCGGCCACAGCCAGACCGATCCGTGGGGTTACGTCGTTCGCAGCAACACCGAGCTGTCGGCTGACGACATGATCGGCAACACCCTGTCTATCATGCTGCTTGAGTCGCGGCGCGGCCGGGTGGGCTCAGCCGACTGGTTGAAGACCGGGTTCTCGTACCTGGTGACGTCGCAGGTGATCGCGCGCTGCGGCACCACGCGCTATACGATGAAGAAGGTGGGGCAGACAGGCACGGACTTCAACGTACTGCCGGAGTTCAGCAAGAAGTCAGGCTCTCCGGAGCAGTTGCGCGACGTGATCCTCAACGAGGTCATCCGAGGGCGCGATCTGCCGCTGGAGAAGCTGGTCATGGTCGAAGTCAATGACATGACTATCGAGTACGCCGCCAAGGGGTTCAGCCTGATGGAGTACTGCTTCGCCAAGTACCCCGACGCCACTCGCGAGTGGCTGAAAGCGGCGGCCCCAAAGGCGGACGGCCGCATCGCGATGATCGAGAAGCAGCTCGGCAAGAAGGTCGATGAGCTTGAGAGGGAATGGCGGCAGTGGGTGCTGATGAACTACTAACGCGAAGGAGCGAAGTAGGCGAAGGCCGCGAAGAACCACGGCAATAGAACAGGACGGGCAGGACGATCAGGACAAAACGTCCTGCAAGTCCTGCCTGTCCTGTTCATTTCGGCAGTTGCAGTGCTCCGCGCTCTCCGGCGGTTCTTCGCTCCTTCGCGTCAAAGCAGTTCTCAGGCGCCCGCCTTCTTCGCCTCGCGGATGCGTTTCTCCAGCTCGGCTAGTCGCGCCTTCAGCTTTGCCTCGAAACCGAAGTCGCTGGGTTCGTACAGCTTCGCGTCGGCGATCTTTTCCGGCAGGAAGCCTTCAGGAAAAAACCCGTCTTCGTAGTTGTGCGCGTAGTGGTAGTCCTTGCCGTAGCCCATCTCTTTCATCAGTTTGGTCGGCGCGTTGCGTATGTTCATGGGCGCGGGCAACTCGCCGTGCTCGTTGATCGCACCATGGGCAGCCATTCTCGCCCGCGCGGCGCTGTTGGACTTTGGCGCGAGCGCCAGATACGCCGCGAGCTGGCAGATCGTGTACTCCGCTTCCGGCAGCCCGATGAAGTTCACCACCTGGATCGCGCTCGCAGCCAGGTTCAGCGCGCCGGGGTCGGCGTTGCCGATGTCTTCGCTGGCAAGAATCGCGAGGCGCCGCACCACAAACTTCGCGTCTTCGCCGCCCGCCAGCATGCGCATGGCGTAGTAGATCGCCGCGTGGGGGTCGCTGCCGCGCACGCTCTTGATCATCGCGCTGGCAAGGTCGTAGTGCTCGTCGCCTTTCTTGTCATAGCGCAACTTGCGCTCGCCCAGAGCGCGCGTCAGCACGTCGGCGGTCAGTGTGCGGTCGCGCTCTGGCATCGACGCCAGCATGTCCGCGCCGGCTTCCACCGCCATCAGCAGCCGCCGCGCGTCGCCGCCCGAGTAGCGCTTGATCGCGGCGCGGCCCTCGTCGTCCACTTTGACGCCGGGCAGGGCTACCCCGTCGCGGATCGCACGGTCGATCAGCGCGTCCATTGCCGGCTCGGTCAGCGGCTTCAACACGTGCACGCGGCAGCGCGACAGCAGCGCGGCGTTCACTTCAAAGCTAGGGTTCTCAGTAGTGGCGCCGATCAGTGTGATCAACCCGTCTTCGCTGGCGTGCAGCAGGCTGTCCTGCTGCGCCTTGTTGAAGCGGTGAATCTCGTCGATGAAAACCAGTGTGCCTTTGCCCTCGCCGCCCAGGCGCGCGCGGGCGCGGTCGAGCAGCTCGCGCACGTCTTTCACCCCGCTGCTGGTGGCCGACAGCGTTTCGAAAGCCAGGTCCGTGCGCTCCGCGATCAGCCGCGCGAGCGTTGTCTTGCCCGTGCCGGGCGGGCCCCACAGGATCATGTTGCGTACCACGGGGCGCGCGTCGCCGGCTGGGAAGAGCACTCCGCGCAGCGCGCCCTGTTCGCCGACGAGTTGCTCCTGCCCGACGAAATCTTCCGGGGCGCGCGGGCGCAGACGCTCCGCCAGCGGTGCGCGCTCGGCGCTGAGTTTTTTTGCACGCTTGTCGAAAAGGTCGCTCAATTCGGTGTCCCGCTTTTCGGCATCCTATGTAGCATTATGGCACGACGGCGCCCGGATTGCGCCGCCGGGTATGCAACGCGAGACAACATGGCCCAGCGTGAATTTCCGTGCCCGCAGTGCCGCGCCGTGATCCTGGTGCCGGACGACTATTTTCAGGCCGCCATTGCGTGCGCGTACTGCGCCGCCGTGGTGGACCGGCGCACAGGCCGCCCCATGAACCCCGTGGGCGCAGGCCCGTACCAGGCGCCGGCTTTCCCGGGCAACGCAGCGTTGCCGCCCGGCGTGGCGCCGTACCAGGGGTACAACGCACTGCAGCCGCCGAAGCGCAAGAGCACCGGGTTGATTGTTGCCATCATTGTCGGCGCGATTGTGCTGCCCGTGGCGGGCGTGCTGGCGCTCGCGGCGATCCCGCTGTTCGTGGAGAAAGAGAACGCGACCAAGGAAGAGTGGGTCAAGCACGTCGACACCATCGGCGGTTTTGAAGCGCTGTTCCCGCGGGCGCCGCGCAAAGCTACCGAACAGATCGACACGCCGCTTGGCAAGCGCACGTTTCATCGCGCGAGGTGCATTGCCTACCGCATGCACTTTGAGGCCTCGTACTTTGATCTCTCGGCAGCGGCCACGTATCGGAGTATGTCTACGACTATGAAGACGCCGCGTGGGGCATGGCGGAGTTCGCCGACGGCGAGGTCGTCTCCCAAACTCCGATCACGATCTCGGGTCACCCAGCCAGCCGGGCCCTGTTGTCAACAAGCGGCGAACTGTTCAACTCAGTGGTGATCGTCCGCAAAGGCAACCGCGTGTTCCTGGTGGCGTGTGAGGGGCACAAGCAAGACGACGGGGCGATTGCGGAGAGGTTCCTGCACAGCTTCCAGTTGATTGACCCGGCGAGGCGCGAGCTTCCGCGCCCGCCGAAGCCGTCCTACTCGTCGGCACCGGCGGGGGACTTGCAGCCCGCGCCGCCGTCGCCCGATCCGTCGCTATCACTGACTTCGCTAGTGTTCGACCGCAACGGCACGCCGGGCGAGATATGGGCCGCGGAGTACTCCATCTTCGGTGGCAAGACGCCCTACACGTTCGAGTTCGAGCGCGGCCCCGACTGGCTGACGGGCAAGGTGGAGGGTGACCGGCTGGTGCTCACGGGCACACCGCCCAAGGAGGGCGTGTACCCGACCGCAGTCAAGATCACCGACGCAAACGGCGGCTCAACCTGGGACCGGTTTGCGATCCACGTGAAGTAGGGAGCTGCGGCGTTGTCGGCCGGTTTCAGCGTTCGATGCGGGTCATCGGGAAGGGGTACGCGCACTCACAACCGGGGTTTTGGGTTCTGGGTTTAGGGTTTTGGGCGCAAGCGTTCGATGCTACCCTAAACCCGAAACCCAAAACCCCAGGCGATGCAGCAACATAGACGGTCGCTCTTGCCCGGCCCGCAACGCGTGTTTTATCCCACCGCCGACTGCACGTCTTTTGCCGCTGGGCCCTTGGCGCCCTCGACCAGCTCAAAGCTGACCTTCTGGCCTTCCTGCAAGGTGCGGAACCCTTCCATGCGGATCGACGAGTAGTGGCAGAAGATGTCCTGCCCGCCGCCTTCCGGCGTGATGAACCCGTAGCCCTTTTCGTCGTTGAACCACTTCACTTTGCCGATCGTCATGACGTGTACTCCACTGGGGCACAGACGTGGCAGCCACTTGCCGCGACGCCCTGCCCGATACCGGCGGCAAAGCTATCCGGCGCGCGTAAAGCGGGCTCACTGCACAACTCAATTTTGGGTTAATACGGCTTCCGATGTCGTGAAGACAATCGATGAATTGGCGAGTCATGTCGGAGGTTCTTGGTGCTGGGTTTTGGGTGTCCGGAGTTGTGTTGAACACCCGTCCAGAACCCAAAACCTAAAACCCGGAACCTTCAGTGATGACACGGAGGCGCGCGAGTTGGCTACAGCAGGTTCGACGCGCTTGAAATGAAGCGGGCGCCCGCATTTGCGGGCGCCCTGTGTGGTTGCCTTGGTGTTTAGGCGATTTCGACGTTTTCCGCCGCGGGGCCCTTACGGCCCTGGCCAACGTCAAACTTCACTTTCTGGCCTTCCTTGAGGGACTTGAAACCGTCCGACTGGATTGCCGAGTAGTGAACGAAGAGGTCCGCCCCTCCGCCGTCCGGGGTGATGAACCCGAAGCCCTTTTCATCGTTGAACCACTTCACTGTACCTGTCGTCATACAAAAAACTCCTACTGCATTTCTGCCGCCTCTCGGCGGGGTTGGCTGGCCACCGCCCGCCCACACATGTATGGCGCGACGGTGGCTTTGTTGTTGAGAAGTATATGAGCGCGTCACGGTTTCGCCATAGGTCACTTGCCCTATTTGCCGGAATTTGTCTTCCGGAACGCTGTGCCCAAAATTCAGACCGGGCGCCCGCTGGGGCGCCCGGCGAAGGGTTTTCCGGTCCTTAGGCCGGCTCGACGTTTTCCGCCGCGGGGCCTTTGCGCCCCTGGCCGACGTCGAACTTGACCTTCTGACCTTCCTTCAACGACTTGAAGCCTTCGGACTGAATCGCCGAGTAGTGGACAAAGAGGTCCGCGCCCCCGTCGTCCGGGGTGATGAATCCGAACCCCTTCTCATCGTTGAACCACTTCACTGTTCCTGTAGCCATACATAAGCTCCCGCTGGAGGTCGCCCGCGCGCCTCCATCATTGCTGATCAACGCCCGCCAAATGCCCATGCCTGACGCAACGGTGACCCTGACGCACTAGCGCACAAGATATGCGCCTCCCACAGGTGTTCCACAACATTTTCGGGTGCCCCGCAAATTTTGCATTTCATGTGCAATGCGTTATGTGCGATTGGGCAGAATAAAGGCAGCCTCGCGCGGAGACCGCAGAGCGCGCAGAGAACGACCAAGGCAGAGAAACCGTGGGGGAGCGCGGTGTAGCCGCCGCCAGGGACGAGCGACTGCAGTTCAATCCAAAATCGGCAATCCAAAATCCAAAATCGAGCCACACTGACCGCTCAGATCAGTCTGGTGCCCGCCCGCTTCAGGCCCAAAAGTCGTGGATATACGCGTGCGAGCCCTGGCTGCTGCACTCGAACTTGGAGAGCGGAGTTTCGGGGTCGCGCTGGTCGCGGTCGAACACGATCACCGCTGGTGTTTCCTTGCCGCAGGTTACGACCCACGCCTTCTTGTCGAGGCTCAGCGCGACGCCTCGCGGCTGCGTTAGTCGCGCGTGGGATACGTACTTCTGCTCAGTCATGTTCCAGAAAGTCAGCAGCCCGCCCCCTTCTCCGTAGGGATTGGTGGCGGCGACGATACCGGTCGGCTCGTGCAGTACGATGCTGAGCGTCTCGCCGTGCATGGCGCCGGTGACGCCCGCGGGGGTGACCATGGTCTTGAACGTGGCTGACTTCGGGCGCAGGCTCAGCGCGCCCAGCGCGGTTTCGCCGTGGTACCCCTCGCGCATTGCGTGCGCGACCGCGAGGTCTCCCTTGCTGCTGACCAGCAGGTGACCGGCGTTGATCAGCGGGTTGTCGAAGGTGATGCGCTCGATCAGCTTGCCGTCTGGCACACTTACATAGGTCACGCACGGCTCAGCCCCGCCTTCGATGCTGCCGCCGCCGTTGGTGATCGCGACCACCTTGCCGTCGTCGATGAACTGGCAGTCGTGCGGCCACTCGCCGTGGGTGGGGAACTCGCCCACGACGCTGAGGTCGCTCGCGTCGCGCAGCACCATCTTGCCGGCGTAGCTTTCCTTGTCGTACTCGGTGGCGTACAGCACCTTCGCGTCGGCTGAGTAGGCGCCGTGGCCGTAGAACTCGCACCCCTTGCTGGGCTGGATGCGGCGGATGAGGCGGTTTTCTTTCAGGTCGATTTCGCACCCGCCGGGCCCTTTTTTCTCGAACACCGCCACCTGGGGCGCGTGCTTCGGGTGCTTGATCACGCCGTGGGCGAGGAACCCGATGTCGGTGATGACCTTCGTGTTGCCTTCGTCGGAGCCGCCATCCGCAATCACGCGGTCAATGTTGCACTGGGTGAAGACGAACACTTTCTCGCCGGTGCGCGGGTGGATCTTGTTGCCGCCGCACAGCAGCACGCCGTAGGCCAGTGCGGTGGGCGCCTTCGCGGGTTGGGGTTTGGGGTCCGGTTGCGGTGCTGGCGCGGCATCCTGCGATTCGCCCCTGCCGCATGCGGCAACGATTAAACCGCCGCCGACGGCCGCCGCGCCGAGAAAGCGGCGACGCGCCGGGTTATGCTCCGGTCGCGGGTGAGCCATGGCTGCCTCCGTCCTTTGCGCGGGCGATGCCCTGCGCCTCCGCCTTGATGTTAGCTTGTGAGGACGTAGATGTTTAGGCTGCTTCACCAATGGTGAAGTAACTCAAGCTCGCGCGACGACACGTGAATTGGGATAGGGTGACCGGCAGCGGTTTTGGGTTTCAGGTTTTGGGTTTTAGGAAGTCGTGCAATCGGGGTTTTCCATGAACCCGAAACCCAGAACCTGAAACCCCGGCTATGCCGGGTCATGGACGCGGAAGAAGTCGTGCACGTTGTTGCACCAAACCCGAAGCTGCCTGGGGCAAAAATGCGGTTCAAGGACAAGGAATCGGCGTTAGAGGCGCTGGAAGACTGGAAGCGCCTGCGCCGCAAAGTCGAGACCGAAGGCGGCGAGAACTACGAAAAGCCGGTGCTGGTCCAGTTCCTCGACACCAACACCTTCGAGGTGATGGACCGCGACATCGTCGAAGACGAGTTCTACGTGCTGCGCAAGTACCGCATCCTGCGCGACCTGGACGCCGGCGGGCGTGACCTGGAAGACGCAATTCGCAGTTCGCGCGGCGGCAGGGGCAAACCGCAGGACCGCTCGCGCCGTCCGCAGAAGTCGCAGCGTTCGCAGAAGGGCCAGCGCGACAAGCCGCAGAAATCGCAGAAGCCCGAAAAGGGCCAGGGTGGCGGCCCACGCCGCCGCCGCCGTCGCCGAGGCCCACGCCGCGGAGGCAAGCCGCCATCGCCTTGACCCCCCTCGGGACTGATGTTGAAGTTCGGGGCGTTATACCGCAGCACTTTCTGCTGGAGCAGCCATGACTGAGTACGATCCTTACCTTACGCGTCTCGACGACGATGACGACAACGGCAACGACGAAGAAAAGGGCGAAACCGGCGAGAGCTCTCACCACCGCGCGCTTGCCAATCGCCTGCTGAAATCGCGCACCATCATCATCAGCCGCCCCGTGGACGACAAACTAGCGGCGTCAACCATCGCGCAGTTGCGAATCCTGGAAGACGACGACCCGAAGAAGCCGATTACCTTCATCGTGAACAGCCCGGGCGGCAGCGCCGACAGCGGGTTCGCGATTCTTGACTACGCGCGCTTCGTGAAGCCGCCGATCCGCAGTATCGTCTGCGGTATCTGCGCCAGCGCGGCTGTGATGATCCACCTGGCCGCCGACAAGGAAAACCGCTTCTGCACGCCCTCAAGCCGCTTCCTGCTGCACCAGCCGTCGATGGCGGCCCGCGGCCAGGCGAGCGACCTTGAGATCCTCAGCGCCGAGATTGACCGCCTGAAGGCGATGTACAACAACATCGTCGCGCGCGAGACCGGCCGCACCGCCAAGCAAATCGAAAAGGACGTGCATCGCGATTACTGGATCCCCGCGGAAAACGCCGTTGAGTACGGGCTGGTGAAGTCCGTCGTCAACAGCCGCTCGGAGATCGAGTAGTGGGGGCAAGGGTTGCATGGGGGGCGGTGCTCTGCGCGCTGATGCTCGCCGCGTGCAGCGGCGACTTTGACCAGCGTGTGGAAGAAGCCGAGATCGTCAACCCCGGCCACAACTCGGTCGGCACGCTGCCGAACCCGGACAGCAGCCCGTTCATCCGCGGTGTCGTGAGCATGGCGGGCGCGGTGCGCAACGCGGGCGTGACGCTGCGCCGCGTCAACAGCGACGGCACGGTGAACTGGGACGACGACGAAATCCTCGGCGCCGGCATCACGTTCAACAACGGCATCTACCAGTTGGCGATGTACGATGAGGACTATCGCGGCGCGATCCTGATTGAGGTGCGCGCTCGCACCGGGTTTCTGGCAGAAGGCGGCAACCCGGCGACCGCCGTGTCGCAGCGCTTCCACCCGA
The DNA here is from genome assembly GCA_964571035.1 of uncultured Planctomycetaceae bacterium. GTDB lineage: Bacteria > Planctomycetota > UBA8742 > UBA2392 > UBA2392 > JADJRK01. Next base: position 11,219 of record CAZNBU010000007.1, read on the forward strand.
TGGACACCGACCATTTCCTCTATGCCGTGGTTCCGCTTTACGACGGGTACAACAGCCTGAACAACCACGTTACGCCGCTGACTACCGTCGCTGTGATGCGCGGCCTCGCGTTCGACGGCAGCATCGCCGGCGTGACGGGCGGCGTGGGCGCGGGCATGTTCGGATTGACCTGCCGGCAGGTCGGCGAGTTCTTCGGCAACACCAAGGTGCGCGCGTCACTGCCCAACGACTTCGCGCGCGCGGGCGGGTTCGGCGATGACGCCGTGCAGGCCTATGTGCTGACCGCGCTGTGCCAGGTAGCCAAGGATATCGGCGTCGCGAACGTCTGGGACTTCTGGCTTGGCATGGCGCAGGACGCCGGTGATGACGGCGAGCTGAACGGGTCCATCGGCGCGGTGCCCAACACTGGCATCCCGATGCCGGACCTGGGGCAGGCCAACCTGCTCGGCACGGCGCTGCGCGACAACTATCTCGACCCCAACAACAGCGAGCGCGTGACCGACAAGGACAACACCGAGATTGGCAACGGCACGGGGCTGGACAACCTGATCACGGCGCTTGATACCGCGCGCGACATCAACGGGGGCTCGACGTTCACCTATGAGCTGACGCTGCGCGTGCCCGGTGAAGTGACCATCGCGCCGGGCGGGTTCGCGCAGGCGCACGTGCTTTCGGTGGACCAGGTGGGGGGCAGCATCGCGTTTCACCCGTACGGCGATTCCGCGGCGCCCAGCTTTGTTGAGTACGACTGGGTTTCTTCCGCGCCCGGGCAGGTAGACGTGCAGCCGTTCGGGCGCATACAAGTAGCGCCCGGCACGCCCGACGGTGACTACACGCTGACACTGACCGTGCGCCCGCTGCCAGGCCAGACGTTCGTGACCGGGCCGACCGAAACGCGCTCGGTGAGAATCAAGGTGCGTTAGACGAAATCAGAATTCAAAAGGGGCGGACAGCAATGTCCGCCCCTTCGCGTTGCCGCGCTTCAACTAGTTCTCGTAAGTCCGCCAAGTGCCCGGCAGGAACACAGCCGAAGCGTTATAAGCACGCAGGAAGTAAGGCGGCGTGGTAAGCGCCAGCCGGAAGTCCCAGTGGTAGTTGCGAACCTTGAAGTGATCGCCCATGCCGGCAGCGTACGAGCCACCCGCAATCAACCCGCCGTGTCCCCAGAACTCACCCCAAGGCTGCCCGGAATAAAAGCGGTGCGGCCGTGTGTCGTAGACAGAGAAAAACACACCGTCCATCGGATAAGCGTCAGTAGGATGGTGCCCCGGAATGAGATCGCCCGCGGTTTCACCCGGTACAAGGGTTGAACTCACGCGCCGCCACCAAGTTGGTGTCAAGTGGACGTCCTCCCGCCCCATCACGCCGAGCATCTCCTTGAACCCAAGCGCTCCTGGGGACTCCTTGCCGTTTCGACCATCGCCGTGGAAAATCCGCCACTGCGGAAGCAAGTTCGTATACCGGATGGTGTCGGCAAGGATGATCTTGTGGTCGCAGGCGATCGACACGCGCCGATCTGTCAACTGGCCCCACAACAGGAGCACCCTTGCGTAGGGGTCGCCGGACATACCGTTGTTGCGGACGATGTTCCTGTCGCTTCCGGTAGAAGTCGTTGCGTTGTCGTCCCAGTTCGTTGGTTGGACCCACGAGTTCGTGCCGGAAAGCGAATCCGCGATCTGAACTCCCAGCATGCTGGGCGGGAAGTGCCCAGTTGCGGTAGACGATACCGATCCAGTCCGCACGTAGATGACTCCCTCATCGGGGATCGGTATGCCGGTCTGCATGCGAAGGAAGTAGTTTCCGCCGAGCGAACTGCGGGTTCGGAATCTTTGTTCGATCGGGGGCGTCGTTGCACTGTTGAGATTCAGCCACTCAACCGGCAGATTCGGACTTGAAGTGCCAGTCAACATGTTGCCGGTGCCGCTAGGAACGCGCTCGACGTACCAACGCGTGTAAGTAATCCCGTCGAGCCTGATCGCGAGCGTGTTCTCAGCGTAGTAGTGGCCAAGATTGCTTCTGGCGACGTCGCGCACAGAGTCCCACGGCGCGGCCCACACCGGAATGGGAATATTGGGCTGTTCTTCGGCAGGGGGTTCGATGGGAAAGTGGTACGTCCATGGCTGCCCGGTCGTTCCGTTGTTCCCGGGGCCATAGTTTTGTACTACCGAACCCTCCATGTAAGACGAACCGAAAATCTGTGCCCCGGTATTCGGGATATCCACGTCACCGCCGAAGTACAGGTTGCCGACACCTTTGTAGTTTGCACCCAGCGTGCTGGTACTTGAGCCGGCGTTGAACACCGCATAGTCGCTGAAAGTCGCGACCTTGATCGTGTACTCAACAGACCGCGTCTTTGTACCCGACACCGCAGTTGAGCGTACGCGCGCCGTTGGTACTGAAGGTCCGCCGATCGGGCGCGCTTCGACCGTTACTCCGATGCCGTTGATCGTCATCGTTTCGATCGTGTTCCATCCGTTGGTCGGCAGGAGTGCCGTCCAATCCTCCTGGATGTTCGGTACCACGGTGAACCGACCGCGGACACTTTCCACACCCGCTTCGGCTGCGATCATCAGGCGTACGTCGATGCCGTTTCGTACGGTCTGGATGCGGTGGTAGCCCGAGATGGACAGCAGCGCCGCCCCGGCTATGGCTACCAGCACAAAGAACAGCATCGAAATAGCAAGCGCGCCGCCTCGTTTTGAGCTGCGCAGTCGGGAGAATCGGATGGCCATGTCAGCCCCTCAGTTCAAGAGTTCAGCGTAGAAAATATTACACGCTGACCACCAAGCGTCAAATTTGGCGGGGTGAATTCTCGCGTCTACTTCGGCGCAATGCCGGAAATGCGTCGGAAGTTGTTGTAAAAAAACAAGTTACGCACTGTGTCATGTTTTTCGGGAAGCGTGCAAGATGTAAGAAGTTGACACCGCTCAATCAACCAAACCGCATGTCGGACGTTCAATCACAGGTCCGAACCGGGCAAACGTAGTACTGTGGTTGGCGGCTATTGGACCGCCCTAAAAAGCAGTCTCTCGCAGAGACGCAGAGACGCGGAGAAAGACAAGGCAAACGGGAGTTGGTGCAGCAAGGCAAGCGGTGGCTACGCAGTTCTCTGCGCCTTTGCGTCTCTGCGAGATACCCGTTTAGGCGGGGAGAACTGCGCCAAACCGGTGCGGCTTGTGGCGCGGGAGGCCTGACCTAACATGCCTGCCGAAAAGGCTTTCCTGCAACAGGGTGTGGGGCGATCCGTGGCCAACCGTAAGATTCCTGCGCCTACTGAGCGCGTCCCACGCAACAGACCCAAAACAGGGCAGGTCAAGCCGCTGCCCGACTGCACCGACTTCGAGCTGCTCAAGCTGTTCGTCAAAGGCAAAGACAACGCCGCCTTTGAGACTCTGGTCAACCGCCACCGCAGGCAGGTCTACAACTTCGTCTACAAGATGGTCGGCCGGGCTGAAGCCGCGGAAGACATCTTCCAGGAGACCTTCCTGCGCGTGTTGAAAAACGCGCACACCTACACCCCGCGCGCCAAGTTCACCACCTGGTGCCTGCAGATCGCCCGCAACCTCAGCCTTGATCACTTCAAGCGCGAGTCGCTGCGCCAGCACGCCAGCATCGACGCCACCACCCCCGGCAACGAAGACCGCAGCATGGCGGCTTTGCTGCAAGGCGCCCTGCCGGAATCGCACGAGATCGCCCAGTCCAAAGAACTGATCGACGAAGTGCGCAAAGCCGTGACCCACCTGCCCGACAACCAGCGCGAAGCATTGATTCTGCGCATGTACGAGGACATGCCCTACGCCGAAATCAGCGAGGTGCTGGGCAGCCCGGAAGGCACCGTGAAGTACTGGGTACACGAAGCCGTGAACACCCTGGCCAAGTACCTCGAAAAGAGGGGTTTGAAATAGGGAATTCGTCGCATCAGCCCAACGAAACACCCAACCGCGCGTTACATACGCGGGTGGAGAAAGAAGCAAAGATGGACCCCAGGCGTGAACAGTTGATTGCACTGCTCCTCGGCGAACTGGAGCAGGACGAGGCAATGGTCCTTGAAGGCCGCCTCGCCGGCGATGCCGCGTTGCAGCGCGAACGCGACTCGCTTGAGCGCCAGTTGACCGCGATCCGCGCCCTGCCTGAAGACGACCTCCCGCAGGCCGCCGTCGACCGCGTGGTCGCCGCAGCCGCCGAGTTCAACACCGAGCCGCAGGCCGGGCAGCTTGCCCGCGTGATTACCCTGCGCACCGTATTCAGCGTCTACCTGCCGCGCGTGGCTGCTGCGGCTGTGTTCATCCTGATGGTAGGGCTGGCGATCACGTACATCCCGCCGGGCCCGCCGCCCGCCGCTGGAACCGTTGCAAGCTCGGACGGGTATACCCGCATCGTCACCAGCAACGAGATGATCGAGGCGCGGCTTGGCAGCCCGCTTCGTGTCAGCACCAACACCGCGCGCGTCCTGATGGACGGCGGTGCAGCCGTGAGCCTCAGCGGCGGCGGCAAGTTCGACGCGCCCTCGATTGTTGTGGACCGTGGTCGCGTAGTCGTGGACGCCACCGGCGCCGCGGTGCAGGTCCACGTTGGTGGTCGCACACTGGATGTAGAAAAAGGCGCTGTAGTCGCCGTGGAGATGGACCGCGAGCACGCGCAGATCCTCGACGGCGGCGCGCAGGTTGAAGTGCAGCGCACAGCCATCGAGCGCGTCATACCGCTCGCGCTGGGTGAGTACGGGCTGGTGCTTGACGACCGCGACCTGCCGGAAGCGGTGCGCCACCAGCGCGTGAGCTTCTCCGGCACGCACCTCGACGCCGAGGCATTCAAGCGCAGCTTTGAGCAGGCGGCTTCCACTTACGGCGTGCACATCGAAGGTAATCGGCTTGTGTACAAACAGGGCACGCCGCATCGCGTGGGCGTGTCGGACGAGCCGGAAGTGGTCAACCTAGACCTGATCCAGGGCGCCGCGTCCTGCATCGGCGGCGGGCGCGACCTGCGCCTTGGCGGCGCTGACGGCCTGGTCAGTGTTTCTCTGACACGTGACAAGCTGATCCCCGAATCAACCGTTTCGCCCGAGCGCACCTACGGCTGGGCGCGCGGCATGGGCAACGCCGTCATCGACAACAAGCTTTCCAACGTGCGCACCGGCGAAGCCACACTGCCGGCGGGCGCGGTGATCTACCCCGACCGGCTGCTGCTGCCCGAGGGCGAAGAGCGCATCTTCCTGCTGGAGGGCGCCGACTTCAACTTCCCGCTGCCGGGCGGCCGCATGGGCCGGCTTTACGGCACCATGTCCAGCGGCGTGCTGGTGGAGTTGGAAGACTCGCCGATCCGGGTGTTCGTGCCGCACTCGCGCGTTGTAGAACGCGAGTAGGGGCGACGTTTACGTCGCCCACGATTGAATCATGCACGAGGGCGACCCAAGGGTCGCCCCTACAACTTTCCGCCCTCAAACGACACTGCTAAGGTCCCCGCCGGAGGACCATATGCGTATCCTGCTGACCTGCACCCTGCTGCTGATCGCCACCGCTTCCGCCATCGCCCAGGCGCGGCCTGAAACGGTGCGCGCGAGCGACATCACTCGCGGCGAAGTCACCTTCCAGCGCGTGGATTACATGCGCGAGTTGTGGGTGGGTCTGCCCGCCGACGATGTCAACGACAACCGCCTGCTGCGCTCAATGCGCGACGCTTGTGACGACACGACCGCGGTCGCCGTGCTGAACGTGCGCCTCAAGGGCAGCGTCGCCGCGACGCCGGCCGAGCGGCTGGCAGTCGAGACGGTGGCGGCGCGCTCAGCGCTTGCTGATCTAAAGCATGCCGTCAACTACGACCCCAAGGTGACGCGGCTTGTGCTTGTGGGCGTGCTGGACTCCTGCCAGCTTGCGGCGCGCGTAGCTGTCGAAAAAGACGCCGGCGCCGACGGGTTGATGCTGATCGATCCAGCCGTCGGCGACATCGAACTGCCCGCGGAAGGCTTGCCCAACCTCGGCGTGGATGTGCTGGTGCACCCGCGCTCAAATACCGAGTGGGGTTCGCACGAATCCGAGCTGGTGACGCGGCTTTCCACCTGGGGGCGCTCCGCCCGCGGCATTCGCAGCACCGGCCACTTCGACAACCTGACGGAGCACCTGAATGAGATCCGCCGCCACACACGCGGGTTCACGATTTTGCAGCAGGGGTTGGAGTCTTCGTTCACGTCAGCCGACATCGCCAAGAAGCTGGCGGACTACGACGTTGTGATTGTCGGCGAGCTGCACGGCAACCCCGGCGCGCACCGCATCCAGCTTGAGTTGCTGCGCCACTTTGCAACCGAGAAGCGCAAGGTTGCGCTGGCCACCGAGCAGTTCGAGCGTGACGTGCAGCCGGTGCTGGACGACTATCTCGCCGGTAAGATCGACGAGGAGCAGTTTCTCAAGAAATCGCGCCCTTTGCCCAACCACGCGGATTACCGCCCGTTGGTGGAGCTGTGCAAGGAGAAGTCGATCCCTGTGCTCGCGGCGAACATCCCGCGGCGCCTGGCTTCGCGCGTGTACAAAGAGACGCCCGAGGTCATGAGCAAGTTCAGCGAAGAAGAAAAGGCGTGGAGTGCCAATGAACTGAAGGCGCTGCCCGGCGCGTATCGCGACAAGTTCATGAAGACGATGGGCGGCGCAGGTGGCCACAATGCGAACCTCGAAAATATGTACGCCGCGCAGTGCATCAAGGACGACACGATGGCGGAGAGCATCGCCAACTGGTTGAAGGCGAATGAAGGCGCGCGCGTGTTGCACATCAACGGCAACTTTCACAGCGCGGGCGGGCTGGGCGTGCCGGAGAAGCTGACCGCGCTGATGCCGGAGCTCAAGGTAGCCATGGTCACTTGCATAGCCCGGGGTGAAGAGCAGGAAGCCGCGGGTGATGAGTGGATTGTGACGGTGCCGGCGCATCGGCCGCGTAGGGAGAAGTAGTTGAAAGGAGAAGTTGGAAGTTGAAGTAACTACTGACTTCCAACTTCCAACTTCCAACTTCCAACTGCCTCACCGCACTCCTTGATTCCGGCGCGTGTTCCAAGCAAACTCGCGCGAACCGGGAGCGGCAGTGGCAAAGGCGAAATTAAAACCGAAGCGCAGACCCGCGCCAAAACGCAAGGCGCAAGCCAAGCCCGCCCGAAAACCATCCGCCAAACCGAAAACCGAGCGTCTGTTCGGCACCGACGGCATTCGCGGCGAAGCCGGAACCGGCCCGCTTTCGCCGGAGCGTGTATTCGCTCTCGGCCGGGCGTTGGGTGCGTTCCTGACCGCGCACGCCAAGGGCAACAAGCGCCCGATGGTGCTGGTGGGGGTGGACCCGCGGCCATCCGCCGACATGGTCGGCCTTGCGATGGCGAGCGGCCTGATCACCGAACGCTGCGACGTGCACTGGCCCGGCATGATGAGCACGCCCGAGGTCGCGTATCTCACTAAGCGCGGGCCGTACCAGGCGGGCGTCGTCATTACGGCAAGCCACAACCCGGCCTCTGACAACGGCATCAAGATCTTCGGCCAGGATGGGTACAAGCTGCCGGCGGCCATCGAGCAGCGGCTTGAGAAAGCGGTGCTGTCCGGCAAAGCCGCGGGCGAAACCGCGCGCAAGGGTGGCCGCTACGGGTGGTTGAACATCGCGCGCGAGCGCCATTACGAGACCTGGATCGTCGAGACGTTTCGCAAGCGCCTCGCCGAGTTCCGGCGTAAGCCCCTTAGTGTGGTGATCGACGCCGGATTCGGCGCGCGCAGTGTGGACGCGCAGATCCTGTCGCAGTTTGTGCACAGCATCGCGTTCGGCACCACGGTGCCCGAGATGCGCGTCGGCGCCAGCATGCACGCCGCCGAGGACGCGGGCGCAAACGCACTGGACGTCTATTTCCTGAACGCGGCATCACCCAGCTACCCGGACGCGCACGATCGCATCAACCAGGGGTGTGGCTCGCTGCACCCGCAGGGCTGCGCCAAGGCTGTTCGCGAGTTGAAAGCCGACCTTGGCATCTGCTTCGATGGCGACGGCGACCGCTGCGTGCTGATCGACGAGAAGGGCGAA
>CAZNBU010000008.1:0-19109 GCA_964571035.1 uncultured Planctomycetaceae bacterium
GTCAGCGCCCGGGCGTTGATTGCCACATTGAACGGGCCCGGCAGCGCGATCACGGTCAACAGCACCGCGCAGGGCATGACCGGTGACGGTGAACTGCTGTGCGACGTCACGCTGAGCGCCACACCGGGCGCATCCTGGGATGTTGTGAGCCTTACGTTCCACGCATCCGGCACGGGCACTCACGACACCGCGTTTTCACACTTGGCGCTGCACGAAGACGACGGCAACACCACATGGGACGGTACCGCAATCGACGGGCTGGCGGCGCCGGCTGCGCTTGGATTCTCGGGTGGTGCGGTCACGTTCACGCTGAACACGTCGGCAATCCCGTCAGGGACCGAACGCAGATTCTTCCTAGCCGGCCGATTGAACGGCACGGCGCTCGCGGGGCAGACCTTCAACGCCAGCCTCGACAGCGTTGCGGCCACACCGCCCACGGGCGGCAACACCTCCGGGTTTCCAACGCCGTCCAGCGTGGCGCCGATCATTGCCGCCGCGGCGCTGGCCGTGGGGAACGGCCCGAATCAGCCGTCCACGATCACGCGCCGGGCAGGCGCGACCGGCGAGTACACCATCGCGCAGTTCCAGCTTTCGGCGTTGAACGGCCCGGCGACGGTCAACGGCATGACGCTTTCGACGGCGGGCACCGGCGACTGGACGTCGGATGTGGACGCGACAAGCGGGATTCAGGTGTACCAGGACGACGGGGACGGCATCTTCAACGCGGCCGACACCCTGGTGTACCAGGGGGCTGGCGGGGCGACCGTTACCGCCTCGTTCACCAGCGGCATCAACTTGAACCAGGGCACGCCTGAGCGGTTGTGGGTTCGCTTGAAGTTCACGGCGACTGCCGGCGTTGGCGCTATCAGCTCTCGCGAAACGTTCTCGGTATCCGTCGCCGCACCGGGCGACGTTGTTGCAAACGTGCCGGCCCTGCTGGGCTCGCCGGCGCCAACCAGCGTGACCGTCGGTGCAATCGAGTTCAACGTAACCAGCTTTACGCCAGCCAATGACCTGCCGGCTGGCGGTAAGCTGATCATGATCCAGGGGACCGGATTTGTGGCACCGTTTGTCGCGAAGATCGGCGGCGTCACGTGCCCAGGCATCCCGAACATCACGGGCGGCACGCAGGTGACCGGGCTGGTCGTGCCGCCGGGCGGCGGGTCCGGCCTGGCAATCGAGATCACGAGCGGAAACCTGCCGCCGCAGACCCTGACGCAGACCTTCAACTACAGCAAGGTCGGTGAAGTGGGTGGGACCGGATCGGGCTCAAGCTCCGGTTGTGGAACCGACACCGGCGGACGGACGGGCATCCTGCTGCTTCTTGCTCTAGGCGCTTGCGCGGCCACAGTGTGGCGCAAGTCGGCACGCCGGCCTGCATAGGTCCCATACGCCGAGAACACGAACTGGCAGGGGGGTTCGTTGTTGATTTGCCGCGTCACACCGGAGTAACATCGGTGCACACGACAACTCAAGGAATTTTGCGCGACGGATGTGGGTCCGATGCGCCATGAATGCATGCCTTGGGTGAGTGCTGAGGAGCTCTGCCATGCGCACAAGAACAACCCGCGTCTTAGGCATGCTGCTATTGATCGCAAGTACATCCGGGATGTCAGCCCAGCTTACGTCGCTCTCCACGCAGCCTACGGCAAGCACGTCAACATCTGCCGGAACTCACATGATGTTCGACCTCATCACAAACACCAACGATGTCATGATTCACGAGTTGGATCATCGCACCACGGGCACCCCGACCACCATGAATTTGTACTACAAGGTCGGCACATGGGTTGGATCCGAATCCAACATCGGCGCCTGGACATTGCATGCCACTGTTAACGTCAGCCCGCCTGTGAGCAGCTTCGTCAAAGTCGTGTTGCCGACCCCGCTCGTGATACCAGCGAACTCGATCTATGGCATCGCCATCGGTTCACCGCAAACGTCTCCGTCTTACAACAGCTCCGTGTCTGCAACGGGCTACCAGGACTCGAACCTGCATATCTCTCCACCGTGGCGGGCCTCAACCGGTCCGTTTGTCGGCGGGCTGCAGCCGCGCGAATGGTGCGGTACCATCTGGTACACCGCGCAGCCCCCGGGGCCGACCCTGACGGTTGACGTCACCACCGGCACGCGCGAACTGGTTGCTGCCAACGAGCAGGGCCCCGGCAGCAATGGCGTCGAAGCCGGGCGGTTCACGATCACCAGCAACAGCATCTCCAGTTCTTCGCTGCAAGAGATCAAGGTGAAGGCCGCGGGCACGGGCAATGACGCCACGGGGTTTACGCTTGTGTCGATCTACCGCGATGCCGACGCCTCAGGCTCATACTCTGGCAACGACAGCCTGGTCGGCAGCATAGTGTCCTTCCCATCGGACAACGGCACGGCGACTATCACCGTCGCAACCGCTGAGCAGGGGTTTGGGCTATCCGAAACCCGCCTCTACTTCATCGTCGTAAGGATGAGCGGGACAGGGCTAGGGACCGAAACCTTTGACTTCATCGTCGAAGACCTGACGATTCCTACGCAGAACTTCAAGTCCGGCGTGCCCAGCCAGACCATTCAGGGTGTGCAGATTGACGCTCCGACCCTCACCGTTGCCGCGACGGCGGGGACGACGCAGCAGGTGCTGCGTGACGCACAGGGCCCTGGAAACAATGGGATCCAGCTTGGTGTTTTCACGATCAGCAGCGGCGCGCTGACCGGCGGCACTTTGACCTCAATCGTGGTCACACCGTCCGGCACACTGAATGATGTATCAGACTTCTCCGAGATCGCAGTCTACCGCGAAACAAACGCCACCGCCGGGTTCCAGCCCACAGACACCCTAATTCAATCCCATTCCGGGTTTCCAGCCGACGACACGGCACGAGCGTTCGCGGTTTCCGCGCCGCAGCAGGTGTTTGGGGCCACCGAAGTCCGAACGTACTACCTGGTCGGCAAGCTCTCCGGCTCAGCGGCGATCTCGACCACCTTCAACAGCGAAGTCACCAACCTGACGGTGACCGGAACATTTGTCGCGGGCGTGCCTTCGACGACGATGAACGGATTGTCGATCGATGGTCCGACCCTGACTGTGACCGCCACCGCCGGGTCTGCGCAGGCGGTCTTTGCTGACGAACAAGGCCCTGGCGGCAATGGTATTCAAGTCGGCACGTTCACGATCGCCTGCGACAACTTTTCTAATGCGGTGCTGAACGAGATCCTCCTGCTCCCTTCGGGCAGCATGGACGACTCGACCGACTTCAGTGAAGTCGCGATCTACCGCGAAAGCAACGCCACCGCCGGTTACCAGGTCGGCGATACGCTGATCCAGACCCACACATCTTTCCCCGCCAACGATACGGCCCTGATCTTCACGGTACCGGTCCCCCAGGGGACCTTTGCCGCCAACGAGACCCGCACCTACTACGTGGTGGTCAGGCTGTCGGGCAACGCGGTGATCACCACGACCTTCTTGTCTGAAGTCGAAGATCTTACCGTTAGCGGTTCGCTGAAAGCAGGCGTCCCAAGTACAGCCATGAACGGGCTGTCCATTGACCGGCCGACATTCATCCTGAATGACTTCTCGCCAACCGCACAGCAGACCGTATCGCCGGGGGCCACGGACGTGGTGATGCAGGCCTTTGATGCCTCGTATCCCGCCGGCCCCTCCGAGTCCCTCACGTTGCTGGCTGTGCGCGGTGCAGGCACCGGCAACGACGCCGTGGACGTGACAAGCGTGCGCCTGGTGCTGGACGCCAACTCGGACAGGTTGCTCGACGCGGGCGACAGCGTACTCGGCACGCTGGTCTACACACTCGACAACGGCCTGTGCTCGTTCGACATTTCCGGTCAAGCAGCCTTCACCCCGCCTGAAACGCGCAGCTACCTTGTCGTGTACGACTTCAGCCCCAACGCGACCGACCAAGCGACCTTCGGTTGCTTCCTCCACGTCGCCGACGCGTCCACAGCCGGAACGATGTTCCTTGGCCTGCCGCTGCCGAACACTAACGGCACGCCGGGCGTGGTGATCAACGCCAACCGGCTGCTGGTGAACCTTGTCGGCCCGGCGGCTGCGCAGACGGTTGATTCCAACGACCTTGGCCCCACGGGCGACGGTCTGCTGCTCGCGGATGTGACGATCCAGGCACCACCGACACACTCGTGGACGCTGACCGACCTGACATTCGTCGCCAGCGGCAGCGGATCGCACGCTACGGCGTACAGCGAGATTGCGGTCTATGACGACGACGGCAACGGCGTGTGGGACGGCGCGGGCACTGACACATTGGCGGCTCCTGCGACGGTTGCGTTCAACGCCGGCACCAACGACGTGACGTTTACACTGACCAACGCGGCGCTGGCGCAGGGACAGACCCGCCGCTTCCTGCTGGTCGGCAAACTCAACGGCACTGCGGTCTCCGGCCAGACGTTCAACGCGCGCCTTGAGGCGATGACCGCCACCAGCGCGCTGCCCGGCCAGGTCATCACCCTGCCGACCGCCGACAGCACCGCCCTGATGATCGACGACGCCGTGATCACCGTGGGCTCCGGGCCCAAGCCGCCGAACGTGCTGCGCATGGCGGGCCAGGCGGCCCAGTTGCCGATGGCGCTGTTCCGGTTCACCGCGACCAATGACTCAGTGGATGTGAACTCGCTGACGCTGACCACCGCCGGAACCGGCGATTGGATCAACGACATGGATCCCACCACGGGCATCCAGCTCTACCTCGACGACGGCGACGGCGTGTTCAGCGCCACCAGCGACGCACTGCTGGGCCAGGCTGCAGGCGCGGCAAGCGTCCAGCTCACGCCCAGCCCCACCCTGACCGTCGGCAACGGCAGCAGCGAGGACGTCTGGGTCGTGGTCAACCTGCTCGCAACGGGCGGCACCGGCGCGTCTGCCGCCGCCGACACTTACACCTTCAGCATCACCGGCGCCGGCAACGTCAGCGTTTCCGGCAGCGGCCCCGTCACCGTGCTGGTGAGCACGGCTGCGCCGCCAACTTCCGCGACACTGAGCGTGATCGACTTCTTCGTCACCGACTTCCAGCCGCCTGAGTCGCTGCTGGCTGGCGGCGACGTGATCACGATGACCGGCTCCGGGTTCATTGCCCCGGTGACGGTACGGATTGACGGCGTCCTGTGCCCCGGCACCGCGGTGATCTCTGGCGGCGGCACGCAATTGACGGGCATCATGGTTCCGCCGCGCACCTCAGTCGGGTCGGGGTTGGCCATTGAAGTCACCAGCGGCGGGCTGCCGGCGCAGGTGCTGACGCAGACCTTCCGGTACACCGTCAAGGACGAAGGCGGCGGGGCGAGCAGTGACGACGGCGGCGGTTGCACAGGCACGCACTCGACGTGGGCCCTGCTTGCGGGCATTGCATCCCTGCTCGCGGTTGCCGCGCTTCGGCGCCGCAGGCTGGCCTGAAGAAGCGGTTACGCACCACAAAGGGCCCGCGCTTGCGGGCCCTTTGCCTTTGCGCCACCTTGACCGGGCGGCAATGCGCGCCAACATTCGGGTATGGGCGCACGCGCTGTATTTCTTGACCGTGATGGCACGATCAACAAGCAGGTCGGGTACTGCGGCGATCCGGGTATGATCGAGCTGATCCCCGGTGCGGCACAGGCGATCAAACGCTTCAACGAGATGGGGCTGCTGACCATCGTCGTCACCAACCAGAGCGCTGTCGCCCGCGGGCTGATCACCGAGGCGCAGGTTCGCCGCGTGAACGCCGAGGTGGCATTACAGGTCGCGCGCGAATCCGGCGGTCGCTTCGACGCCTTCTACTACAGCCCGTACCACCCCACCGAAGGCGACAACCCCGACTACACCCAGGACAGCGACTGGCGCAAACCCGGCGGCGGCATGCTGCGAGAAGCCGCGCGCGAGTTCGATATCAACCTCAGCGCCAGCTTTCTCGTCGGCGACGCCGACATCGACCACCAAGCCGGCAAGGACGCGCACGAGGGGATGATCACGTTCCAGGTGCCGAGCGAGTACGCCTCCGGCACCGCCGACCACAACGTGCACAGCCTGCTGCATGCCGCTGAAAAGATCGCCGCGCTGATGCAGCTCACCCCTTGAACCCGCGGCGCTCTTCCAGGATTACCCGCGCGCTGCGCTGCCACGTAAGGTAAGCCCACGCCCAGTCGAACAGCACGCTCAACCGGTTGCGAAAACCGATCAGGAAGAAGATGTGGATGCCAAGCCACAGCAGCCAAGCCAGCATCCCGCTGAACTTGCGCTTGCCCAGCTTCGCAACGGCGCGGCTTCGGCCGATGGTCGCCAGCATCCCCTTGTCTTTGTACTGAAACGGCCGCGCCCCCTTGCCTGCCAGCACGCGCCGGATGCTGCGTGCGGCGTGGCGGCCCATCTGGATCGCAGCCGGCGCAACGCCCGGCACCCATCCGTCGCCGTGCTTGATCGCCGCCAGGTCGCCCACCACAAAGACTTCGGGATGGCCGGGCACGCTCAGGTCGGGCGCCACCAGCACGCGGCCGGTTTTGTCGAGAGGCGCGCCGAGTGATGCGCCCAGCGGCGACGCCTGCACGCCCGCGCTCCACAGAACCGTGGCGGCTTCAATGCGTTCGTCGCCGAGTTGCACGCCGCGCTCATCAATGCCGGTCACGAAGGCGTTGGTGCGCACTTCGACGCCAAGCTCGGTCAATTGCCTCTGGGCGCTGTCGGAAAGCTCAGGCGGGTACGGCGGCAGCACGCGCGGCGACCCGTCCACCAGGATTACCCGCGACTTGGCTGGATCAAACCGCCGGAAGTCGCGCGTCATCGTGCGGTGCGCAATCTCTGCCAGCGCGCCCGCAAGCTCAACGCCTGTGGGCCCGGCGCCGACCACGACAAACGTGGTCAGCACGCGGCGCTTCTCGGGGTCCTGCTCGCGCTCGGCGCGCTCGAACGCCATCAGCACGCGGTGCCTGATCTCGAACGCATCGTCAATCGTCTTCAGCCCCGGCGCGACCTTCTCCCACTCGTCGTGGCCGAAGTAGCTGTGCGTCGCGCCCGTGGCGACAATGAGGTAGTCGTAGTCAACGTTGCCGTTCGCGTCGCCGTCAGCGACAATCACCTGCTTGCGCTCAACGTCCACCGCACGCGCGTCCGCCAGCAGCACCTCGGCGTTGCGCTGCCGCCGAAGAATCTTGCGGATCGGCGCCGCGATGTCCGGCGCAGCCAACGCAGCCGTCGCCACCTGGTACAGCAGCGGCTGAAACAAGTGGTGGTTGCGGCGGTCCAGCACGGTAACGCGCACCGGCGCCCGCTTGAGCTCGCGCGCTGCGTAAATGCCGCCGAATCCGGCACCGATGATCACGACCCGCGGGTGCGGCATGCTCCCTCCAAATGGATAACGACACTCTTAGCTGTTCTGTGCCACCGTTTCACGCTGCGCAAACAAGTTAACGGAATGATCAACTTTCCATGGCGCGCCGCGCGCAAAACTGACAGTATCTGCAAGTCCACGGGCTACTTGCGCCAGGACCACCGTTTCTTGTCCCACCTTCGCCGGAGGTATTCGTGCGCGTTTTCCTGATCCACGTCCGAGACCCGCAGTTCTACGCCATCAAGGACGGGTCGCGCGGCCCCACAGGCAACCTGCGCGTGATGGGGTTCCCGCCCATAGGCATCATGTCGCTGTCGGCTGTGCTCAAGCACAACGGCCACGAATGCGTGATGTTCGACCAAGCCAACCCCGACACACCCAGCGAAGAGATCATCGAGCAGATCAAGGAACAGAAGCCTGACCTCATCGGCCTCAGCTTCCTAAGTACCACCAGCTACCCCTACGCCAAGCTGACCGCGCGCCAGATCCGCGCGGCTGTGCCGGACGCCAAGATCGCATTCGGCGGCGTGTTCGCGACGCTGAACGCTTTGCAGGTGAAAGAGCAGTGCCCGTACGTTGACTTTGTGTGCCGCGGCGACGGCGAGCAGTTGCTTCTCGACCTGCTGCCGAAGCTGGACGACCCCACCGGCGTGCTGGGCGTGACCTGGGCCAAGGACGGCAAAATCGTCCACAACCCCGACCGCAAACTCGAGCGCGCGCTGGACCAGTGGCCGTTTCCGGATCGCGAGAGCATCCCGCTCGATTTCGTGGAGTCGATGCCGCTGGACGTGCCGGTGGTGCTGTCATGGGAGAAGTTCACCACCATGCAGACCTCGCGCGGGTGCCCGTGGCCGTGCGTGTTCTGCGACATTCCAATCTTCAACGAAGGCAAGTGGCGTTACCGCAGCGCCGAGCACGTCGTCGAAGAGATGAAGCTCCTGCAACAACAGGGCTACGGCGCCGTTTACTTCGTGGACGACCACTTCCTCTTGCAGCCCAAGCGCATCGAAGCCATCTGCGAGGGCATCCTGCGCGAGGGCATCACGATCAAGTGGGGCGTGGAAGGCCGCGTGGACTCGGTGGTGCAGAAGCTGTTCCCGCTGATGGCGAAGGCGAATTGCCGCACCGTCATGTTCGGCATCGAAAGCGGCAGCCAGAAGATCCTCGACCGCCTGAAGAAGCAGCAGACGCTGGAGCAGATCAAGACCGCCGTCGGCAACGCCAAGAAAGCCGGCATCGAGATCGTGCACGGGTTCTTTGTCGTGGGCAGCCCCGACGAAACCGAAGAAGACATGAAGATGACCTTCGACTTCGCCGCAAAGCTGCCGTTGGACACGTTCGGGTTTAACCGGCTTTGTGTTTACCGCGGCACGCCGCTGTGGCACGAGTACATGGCGCGCGGTTTGGTGAACGACCAGGAGGACTGGTACAAGTACTTCAAGTGCTCCGAGATCGACCCGACCTGCCTCAAGGGCCCGGTGATCAACGAGATCCGCGCCAGGGGCCTGCGCCGGCTGTTCTTCAAGAAGCTCTTCCTGCACCCGTGGCAGACGTGGACGCTGCTGCGCCGCTTCCTGCGCAACATGCCGATGAAGGACATATACACGCTGGTCAGCAAACCGTTCAAAGGCAAGAAAGCCGGCGCCACCCGCGCCGAGACACTGTCACGCGCGGTAGAGCACCAGGACATGAAGACCAACGCAGCCGACCTGACGCAACTAAGCGACGAGCAGCTCGAAGAAGCCATGGCAGCCAAATCAAAGCCATAGCACGGCTTGGACGCGAAGGAGCGGAGGTTGCGAAGCAACGAACGCGAGCGGCGCACTGCGACGCGAGCGAAGCCGGAGAACGCGAAGAACGACAACTGCTGGAACCACAAAAGCACGAAAGCACAAAACAACTCACGTTTTGTGCTTTCGTGCTTTTGTGGCCAACGCAGTTGCAGTCCTTCGCGACCTTCGCTCCTTCGCGTAAAGTAGTTCAACCAGCCCCGGAGGCCGCCATGTGCCGTAACATCAAGACGCTGTTCAACTTCGACCCGCCCGTGACCGACGAAGAGATCGAAGCCGCGGCTCTCCAGTTCGTGCGCAAGATCAGCGGGTTCGCCAAGCCAAGCCAGGCCAACGAGGAGGCGTTCAACCACGGCATCCAGCAAGTAGCCCAAGCCGCGCGAGCATTGCTTCAAAACCTGCAAACAAACGCCGCACCCAAGAACCGAGAAGAAGAAGCCCAAAAAGCCCGCCAACGCGCCAAGGCGCGGTTTGGCTGATTGGCTACATTCTCGTGCGCCAGTATTCGGCGACGCCAGATTCCCAGTGAACGGTTTCTCCCATCATGGGTGATAGGAGCTGGATGTTGGCGGCTTCGGCCAGGCGCTGGATGTGGGCTATGGGCTGATCCCAGGCGTGCAGGGCGAGGTTGAACGTTCCCCAGTGCACGGGCATCAATGTCTTGGCTCGCACGAGCTCGTGAACCCGCAGCGCGTTCTCCGGCCCGAGGTGGATGGTCCCCCACGACGGGTGCCACGCGCCGATTTCGATCATGCTCAGGTCGAACCCGCCGAAGCGCTCGCCGATCTCGGCAAACCCCTCGTCCCACGGGCCGGTATCGCCCGAGAACCAGACCGAGTGTTGCGGCCCGCGCACGGCAAAGCTGGACCAGAACGTACGGCTTGCGGCGAAACCGCGCCCGGAGAAGTGCCGCGCCGGCGTGGCGGTGAACTGCAGGCCCGCGATCTCGACTTGCTGCCACCACTCAAGCTCAGTGATGCGCCCCGGCGGCACACCCCACGCCTCCAGGTGCGCGCCGACGCCGAGCGATGTCACCCACCGCGTTTCGCGGTGCGCGAGGCGCGAGATGGTTGGAAAGTCGAGGTGGTCGTAGTGGTCGTGCGAGACCAGGATGACATCAAGCTCCGGCAACTGCTCCGGCTCGATCGGCACGGGGTGAAACCGCTTCGGCCCCAGCCACGAAACCGGCGCCGCGCGCGCATGGCGCCGCCTGATCACCGAGGGCATCGACCGCAAGCAACTCGACAGCCTGCGCGACCTGCGCGACCTGCTGTACGACAAGCTGCTGGCTGATGGCAAAGAGGCCTTCGACGCCGAGGACCACGAAACGGCGACCGAGCGCTTTAACCTGCTGATCGACCTCGACCCAGCCCGCCACCAGGGCCATTTCTACAAGGGCCTGCTGCTCAAGAGCGAAGGCAAACTGGAGTACGCGCAGGCGTTTTTGACGCAGGCGATCCTGGCGGCACCCGACGACGCCGAGCTGTTCTATCACCGCGCGATCGTGCGAAGCCGCGTGGACGATTTAGATGGCGCGCTGCGCGACCTGGACATGGCGCTGCAACACAACCCAAGAATGACCAGCGCCTACTACAACCGCGCCAAGCTGCACAAAAGAATGGGCCGAGAAGACCTGATGAAACGCGACCTGTTGATGTACGACCGCCTAAAAGGCGGCAGCACCAAGCTAAAAGCAGCCAGCCCAACACCCACAGCCGAACGAACCTGAAAGCAGGAGCCCGAAGCGCAAGCGAAGGGCCGGCGGCTCGCAGGGCGTCGTAGTCGTGAACCATCCGCGGCGGCGCACGTTTTAGAGTCAGGTCCGAGTTTCTTTCCGGGTGCAAACATGAAGTTGCATGTTGTCGCGATTGCGTGTGCGCTGCTGGTCGCCACGAGCTGCGGACTCTCAAATGGAACCGAGCCGAGTCACCCCACACCGGCGGAGTTCTCGGGCGGCCTTTACCGCAAGCTGAACGATCTCGCGCGGCTGCATCGCAACGACAGCGCTCGCTTTCTGGCGTCGGCCCATGCCGCAACAAAGGCACACGCATCGCCCTACTCACTTGACACGGTGGAAAAGCTGATTGCCAGCGAAGTGCTTGGATTCGTAGTGGTCAAGGACGAGTGGGGATCGCTCGACGTTCAAATCCAAGGGCAATATGAATTCGACGATCTGAGCCACCCCGTCGAGCTCGAGATCACGCTCGGAGAACAAGCCAAGGAGGATTCAAGCGAGAAGGAAATCTGGGCGTGGATTGCATTGGACAGCGTTCCGGAAATGCCCCTGGCGGACTACCTGAAGCCGGGAGGAAGCGACATTCCGCGCGAAATGGCGAGACGCTTCTCGGCCAATTGGAAGCCCAAGTACACGAGGCTTCGATCCGTGGAGTTCTCAGCCCTACACGGAGACAAGTATATAGATGACTGGACGGCATACGGCGTGAGGTTCGAGTTGTTTGCCGACAACGGCGACAGGTTCACTGCGACCCTCTCAGTTAAGGCGGAATTTGCGCAGACATTTGAGGCCAGCGAGCGCGCGGCGTACCCACTCCAAGACATTGAAATCAATTGGCTCCTCGCTGAGTCGCACGGCTCAACAGAGTCAACTAAGTGATAGCCCCGCGACGTGCCAATGAAATTGCGCCATTGGAATCAACGGACTCAATGCCGCGTTGATTGGCACTATGGATGTCTTGCTGCGCGAGCCTACTGATGCTGATCTGCCCGTGCTTCGGGAGCTTTACCTTGCCGGGCGCAGGCGCATGAACGTTTCGCCCGATCCCGTGACCTTTCGGCCCGAGGACTACGACCGCAGCATTGAAGGCGAGTTGCAGCTTGTCGCTGAGCGCAACGGCCGCGTGCTTGGGTTTGTCTCGTGGTACCCGCCCGCGAACTTCGTCCACAGCCTGTTCATCGACGCCCAAGCCGAGGGGCAGGGCATCGGGCGCTCGCTGATGGCTGGCGCGCTGGCACGCATCGGCCGACCGGCTGGCCTAAAATGTCTCGTCGCGAACACCCGCGCGGTCGAGTTCTACCGGCGGCAGGGGTGGCGCATCACCAGCACCGCCCCAAGCCCCGACGGCGACCACCACGTTATGGAACTGGCTTGAACCCCGTCTTTCGCGCCCCGCGCAAGCTGGTACAACCTTCCGCCCCGGCGGGAGCCGGTAACAGGAATGCCCATGTCTTTCGAAGAGAACTCCAAAGAACGCGTCCAGAAACTGCTCGCCCGCGCCGGGTATGGCTCGCGCCGCGCCTGCGAGGAGCTGATTGTGGAAGGCCGCGTTACCGTCAACGACCAGACTGTCAGCGTGCTCGGCGTGCGGGCTGACCCCATGCGCGACGTTATCACCGTCGACGGCGAGCGCTTGCGCCTGCCCAAGTCGGCCTACTGGATCCTCAACAAGCGCGAGGGCCAGGCTTTCACCGACGTTGACAGCGAAGAGGCGTTTCGCGAACTCATCCCCGGCGACAACGGCCGCCTGTTCAGTGTCGGGCGGCTTGACCGAGGCTCGCGCGGGCTGATGGTGATCACCAATGACGGGCGCGTAGCCAACCTGCTGACGCACCCGCGCTACAAGGTGCCGCGCGTCTACAAGCTGGTGGTCGAGAACAGCCTGGGCAAGCCCGCGCTGCCGAACATCGAGCGCGCGCTGTATTACGCGTTCAATGGCGGCAAGTTTGAGCCGCTGAACGTGGTGATGCGCTCAGCGGCCAAGTCGGAGGTACTGCTGACGGTGTACGCCGGGCTGCCGCCTTCGCTGCGCGACATCTTCTACAAATACGGCCACCCGCTGAAGACAATCACGCGCGAGCGCATCGGGTGCGTGGAGCTGTCCGACCTGCCCACCGGCACCGTGCGCAAGCTGCGGGGCGACGAGACGCGCGTCCTGCTGAGCTATGCGGAAGACGCCGAGAGCGCTAAGCTGGACTACGAAAACGAGCCGGTAACTCCAGCCAGCTTCCGCCGCGACGTAAGCGAAACGGGGTTCCGGCGCAAGAAGACGGGCGCCCGCAGCACCAGCAGCGGGGGCCAGAAGAAGACAACCGCCAGGGTGCAATCCAAGCGCCCCGGAGCCAAAGGGGCCGGCGGCCCCAACCGGCCAAGGCGCGGGCCCGGCGGCACGGGCGGGCAGAGGCCGAGAGGCCCCGGCGGGCAGAGGCGCGGGCCAGGAAACACCGGCGGGCCAAGACGCGGCCCAGGCGGCCCCAACCGGGCCCGAGGCAAACCGCGCGGCCGCTAGCTCAGTCGGCGCCGGATACCCGAAAACGCCAGCAGTGCAATCAGACACGCAATAGCCAGATGCGTGTGGTGCCTGCCGCTCACGGCGCATCCCGAATCACCGCCGGGGTCGTTGTCGGGCGGCGGGGGCGGGGCGGGGTAGACCTGTATGGCGTAGGCTTGAGCGGTGGTGGTAAAGTTGTCGGCGGCCTGGATGGTGAACGTGAACATGCCGTCCTGTGTTGGGGTGCCGGTGATGTCTCCGGCTGCGCTCAGGCTTAACCCCGGTGGCAGCGTTCCAGCCTGCACTGTGAACGTGACTGCTCCGGTGGCGTTTTCAGCTTGGATGATTTGCGCGTAGGTGATGCCCACGTCGCCTTTGAGCAGCGGGGTGCCTGTGATGATCGCCAGCGGCGGGATGGTGATGCTGACCGTGCATGACATCGGGTACCCGCTGCCGGCGTCGGTGAAGTCGATGGTCCAGGTGTAGGCGCCGGGAGCGTTGGTCAGGTCCGAAGCGCCGCTCCATTCCAGCAGCAGCGGATGTCCTGGTGCGGGGATGGCGGGCGCGGCGACGCCGTTCAGCGAGGGCGAAGGCGGCGTGATCGCGGTAACGGTAACCGCCTCGGCTTCTGCATCCGACAGCTCAATCCGCGCGTCAACCAGCGCCCCACCGGGGCTGACAGAAAGTGAAAACGGCCCGCCCGTCGGCCCGCTGAATGCGGACCCGGCTGGAACATCCGCCACAGCCGGGAAGTTAGAAAACTCATGCGCCCCGGCATCGTAGCCCGAGCCATAGGGGCGAGGATTGCCGAACACATCGGTAGCCAGCACGCTGGAAGGAATCAGGTCCCGCGCAGGCGAGCCCGGAAGCAGCCGAAGGTCCTCCTGCCCTGGCGTCACGCTAACCAGCCGTGGGTCGGCATTCACACCGTTCGGATCAAGCCCCAATGACTGCCAAACGGACCAGTCGGCTCCGCCAATACCAATTGTTGCTTGCCCCGAAACATAGAAGACGTTGCGGTCGGCGCTAAGCGGTTTGAAGCCATTGAACACGTGCATCGGGTCGATGTGGTCCAGATAAACAACATTCCCACTGAAATCGGCCCAAACTTCACCGTGCTGGTAGAAAGCATCCCAACCCGAACCTGTTGTACTGACGTGAACGACCGTATTGTTTCGAACAATCCAGTTGGTTCCGTTCTCAAACGAACACACTACGCCCCAGCCAGCTATGCCGAGAGCCTTCGGGCCGACGCAATTCCAGAACATGTTGTTTTCAATCGTGACGCTATGGGGGCGCGATGGAACAGAGGAATCCCCGACAATTCCCACCGCAACTGGGCCTGTCAGGTCGTGTACCTTGCAACGAACAATGCGAATGTTCCCGCGGCTATCCAAATTATACCAGAAGACACCGAAATCCCCTCCCGTAAACTCCAAACCTTCAAGGGTGATAAATCCGATGTTCGCGAAGAACATCCCGCCCTTTACGTTTTGATTTAGAGCTGGCCAAAGTCCATTTGCGCCGCCTCCGGTAACAACGGGTGATTCGCCGTTTGCTGCTCGAATGGTAACCGAATTCGATGCGCCAAGGCCAGCGACAGGTCGAACGATCAAATTCGAATCGTCCCCGTCAAATCCTAGCTGGTACGAACCCTGAGATGAAAATACTCCTCCGTCGTCATAGACTTCCAGGGTGACGGCACCGCTGACTCCGAATCCCTCAAGTTCATCGAAGAAGTCCCCCAAGTCGCCATAGTCGAAGGCGTTGCCGGGATTCCCATTGGCACAAGTGTAAGTTCCTGCTAGAGGTTGGCTGTTCAGGGAAACAGGACTTATGACGCAGACAAAGAGTGGGAGGGCAAGCAGTTTGACATACTTCATGCGACACCTCTAAGGTTGGCATTATACTGCGGAACCGTAGAGGGGCACAGTCGCATCACGACTGTGCCCCGAGTTGCATCACGGCCAACTAACGAGCCCGGTGTCGCCGCCCAGATATCCGCTGTGTGGCGCGGATACGGTTGTCGGCCCTGGACCGATTGCATCCGCGTCACCACCGTTGCCGAGCCCCGCCCCAGAGGCATTACCGGCGATCGCCCGGGTGGACGAACCAGAAACGCCCGCGGCTGAGGCGTAGCCCCCTTCGGAGCCGCTGGGCGTACTCGACGGGTCAATACCATGGCCGCCAAGGGCGAGAGCGATGCCGCCGGATGACGATACCGTTGCATCCGCAGCCCCGCCCCGATTCCCTTGCCCCGCGCGCGCGTCAGCGATGAAGGAGCCTGCAGCCGTGGTAAGACTGGTTGCATTCGCTGTCCCACCGTATCTGTTGTTGGCGCCAGTCGGGCTCGCATCTCCACCCGTCGCATACGCGTTTCCAAAGGCGCGAGCAATCGCGTGCCCGCCATTGGCATCATCCGCATCACCGCCTACCGCCGTCGCATGGCCGGTGGCACTGCGCGCCTCAGCGTCCTCTCCTCCGCCGGTGCCGCTGCCGACTCCACCGCTGGCTTCGCAGTCGCCCGTACAGACAAGCGTTTGCGTGTATGGAGCGATCAACGGTGTCGGCCAAGGCGAGCCTGCGTTGCCGCCTTTGCCAATCATGGCTCCGTTACCCGCACCGTTGCCGCCCTGAAGGTCCAGGGAACCGACCACACCAATCGTGTTCACCCACGTACCATCTACGATTGCGTTTCCGCCATTTCCCCCGGTGGTTGGGCTGCCGCCGATCGCGATGCCGTGCCCAGCCGCCCCGACCACAGCCCTCCCTCCATCCCCTATGTTCGTATTGCCGCCTTCCGCCCTTGCACCGCCGGAGTTCGCGACCGCGCGGGCCTGGCCGCCGTCGCCGTTGCTGGAATTGCCGCCGTACGCCCGCGCAGCTAGGACATTCGCCGAAAAGTCGCTGGTTGCCTGCGAAACTCCGCCATCTCCGGTAACCGTGTCACCGCCAACCGCGTGCGCGAGCGAGTCAGCGAACACCGTGGCCCAACCACCGTTGCCGCTTGTCGCCTCCCCGCCCTTGGCCGTTCCATTGCTACTCGCGGTTCCATTGCTGCTCGCGGTTGCGGTTGCATCACCGCCATCGCCTGTAGCCGTAGAGTCCCCTCCGTACGCAAAGGCATCGAGGAACGCAGTGGCGACTGCATGGCCGCCATTGGCATTTGCACTGTTGCCGCCCGTGGCGCCCGCGTTGCCGGCGTCGGCGGTCGCGGTTGCGTCTCCGCCGTTGCCATTGGTGCTGGCGCCGCCGATAGCGACGGCGTGATCGCCATTGCCCAGAAAACTATGAGCGTCCGCCGCGCCCCCTGTGCCGCTCACAGATAGCCCGCCCAAGGCGTTGGCGAACTGATCGGCGCCAACGGTTGCCATCCCTCCCGCTCCTGACGCTGCATCCCCACCGTACGAGTGACCGTCGCCGGAACTACGCATGATCGTGGCGGCACCCCCGTCTCCGATACCCGCGCCGTTGCCGCCTACGGCGGTGGCAGGACCCGAGGTTGTCGCGCCGCTCAGGGGCGCGATGTCCACGGTTGCGCTGCCGCCCAGTCCGTTGCCCCCGGCGTGGCCGCCGCGGGCTTCGCAGTACTCGGCGCTTCGGGCATAGGCTGTGCCCCCGTTGCCGCCGCTGGAATCTCCGCCTGTGGCGAAAGTTGCGTCCACGGGGTTTTGGCCGAGGCACTGCGCGGTTGCATTGCCGCCCGCCCCTGAACCAAGAGCGGCGCCGCCTTCAGCCTCTACGCCGTTCAAACCCTGTGCATCCGCCGTTCCCCCGCTGCCGTTTGTGGAATCGCCACCGACGCTCTTGGACAGTCCCGTGCCGCCGGCGAGCGTGGTGTCCGAGGTAGCGTTGCCGCCGCTGCCTGTGCCGAAGGCGAGCCCGCCGCTGGCGATTGCATCGCCGGCCCACGAGTTCGCGTCCGCGTCCCCGCCTGCGCCACCGCCGCCGGCGTTGCCTCCGGTGGCGGTTGCGTTCCCCAAGCTCCATGCGGTGGCTAACCCGCCGCTGCCGTTGGGGCTCGTGCCGCCTTGTGCGATTGATGTTCCTCCGGCAGGAGTAACGCCGTTTGCGACAACCGCGTCGCCGCCCGTGCCGGTGTTGCCCGCCGCCCCGCCGCGCGCAGTTGCGTTGCCGCCGCATGCTGTCACTGTGCCAGCCCCGCCATTGCCTGTTGCGGCTGGGTCGCCTACCGAACCGCCGACGGCGGTCGCGTTGTCGCCGGCTCCGGTGCCGGATGTCGCCGTCGCGTCTCCGCCGTCCCCGCTGTCGGTATTGCCGCCGTAGGCTTCCGCGATGCCAGCCGCCGCGATACTGCCGGCTGTACCGCCGTCACCTCCGCTGTTGCCGTCACCGGCGATTGCGTAGGCTGAAGAGTTGTTGCCGGTGGCTTCAGCGGTGACGTTTTGGCCAGGGTCGCCAGGCGCCGGGCCGTCCATGCCGACGACCAGCAGGATGTAGTTGTCACCCGGCTCGACGAATGAACCCAGAGAGACAGTAACCCAAACGGTCCCGCTTGGGCCGGTGATGGTTGCCGTCCCGGACTGCCCCGGGGCCCACGCCAGGATCGCGGGATCGAGGCAATCGTCGCGAACCAGCTTCGCGGCGACGTCGATGAGACCGCCAGGATTGACGCCCAGCCCGGGAATCGGCACCAGGGTCGGCGGTGTAGTGGCTGGCGGGTCAAAGTAGGTCAGGATGACGGAATCGAGTGTCTGCGCCGCAAGCGGTGCGGTGAAAGTCGCCGCGACCAGGACAACCAGTACCAATGCCATAGCTTTAATAGTGCTCTCCATTGTGGGGTCAAAGATAACTGCGGTCCACAAGTAGATGTCGCGAGAGCGGCCGTTGGTCGAAAAATTCCGTCCAAGTTGTGTCCTTTTTTGGTGTAGAGTTCGCAACTGTTGATAACAGCCACGGTTGCGACGACCGCGCGGGGCGGTGATCCGGGGCGCGCGGTGCCGAAACGACGAACACGACCCAATTCCACTCAAGAAGTAGGCCAGGGACGGCTGCCGACGGTTATGTTGAGGTCCAGTTCGCGGCCGGCGCGGTTTATTCTTAGTTTTACTTGCTGGCCGGGCACTAGCGCGTCTTCGAGGGTCAGCATTTCGTGCAGGCCGTACACTTCGGTGCCGTCCACCTGGATGATCACGTCGCCCTGCATCGCGCCCGCTAACCGTGCCGGGCCCGCTACCGCCAGCGGGCCGAACACCGCGCGCAGCCGCCCGTACCCGCCGTCGAATACCTCGGCGGCTTGCTTGAAACGCTCCGCGCCCAGCCACCCGTGGGTGATGCGCTCTCCGCGCAGCATGCGTTGCGCCCACGCGCGCACGAGCGGCGCCGGGATCGCGAACGCGACGCCCGCGTCGCTGGGCGTGTCGCGCGTGGTGGTGATCAGCGCGTTCAGACCGAGCAGCTCGCCGCGTTCATTGAACACGCCGCCGCCGGAGTTGCCGGGGTTGGTGGGGGCGTCGTGCTGGATCGCATCCAGGTAAAGCCGCCCGGTGTCCTCATTCAGGTAGGTGCGGTGCAGAGCGCTGATCACGCCGCGGCCCACGCTGCCCTCGCCGCCGAAGCGCGAGGTTCCGAACGGGTTGCCGATGTTCCACACCGTGTCGCCGATGCGTGGCGTGGAGTCGGCGAAGTCGGCTGGGCGCATGCGGCCCGGCAGCCAGGTTTCGGCTTTGAGGATGGCGAAGTCGATGACCGGATCGGAGGCGACCACGCTCGCGCGCACGGGGCACCCGCCGCCGAGCAGCACGATCACGCGCGTCGCG
>CAZNBU010000009.1:0-18494 GCA_964571035.1 uncultured Planctomycetaceae bacterium
ACAAGAGCCCCCGACGCAAGTCGGGGGTTTCAGTCACTCGCGCAGTCAGCCAGAATTTGCCTATAGGCGGCCGGAACCGGAGTGTTGACTTTATACGTTGGTATAGGGTCTATAATCCAATGGGGATGACTGTTATGCGCGGCATGACGATAGGTGAAGTGGCAAGGCAAGCGAAAGTTAACCTTCAGACCGTTCGCTACTATGAGCG
The DNA here is from genome assembly GCA_964571035.1 of uncultured Planctomycetaceae bacterium. GTDB lineage: Bacteria > Planctomycetota > UBA8742 > UBA2392 > UBA2392 > JADJRK01. The sequence continues at coordinate 209 of CAZNBU010000009.1, forward strand.
TCGTAGCCTGCTGCCGAAACCGGATCGCACGTCCTCGAACTACCGCAGCTTTGCCCCGGACACGGTTAGGCGGATCAGGTTCATCAAGCGCGCCCAGGAGTTGGGGTTTACACTGCGTGAGATCAAGGGGCTGCTCACCCTGCGCGCCCAGTCGGAGTCCCCGTGCGCTGACGTGTTCAAACAGGTCAACGCCAAACTGGTCGACATAGACACAAAGCTCCGCGACTTGCAAGCCATACGCCGCGCGCTTGCGGTGCTAATGGTGCAGTGCCCCGGCAAAGGTACCGTAACCGATTGCCCGATCGTCGATGCTCTGGACGGAAATCTGCGCGATTAGGACTTGACCCTCTACCGTAGTACGGGCCGTAGAATCTAGGAGCAGGACATACCCGAGGGGAAGTCATGTCGAAGAAACGTCTAGTCGAGGTATTCAGCGCCGGATGCGGCGTCTGCGATGAAACAATCGAACTGGTGAGGAAGTCTGCCTGCCCATCATGCGAGGTGGTCGTCCATGACACAAACGATCTCGATGTGGTAGCCAGGGCCCGGCAGTACGGGATCCGCAGCGTGCCCGCCGTAGTTGTAGATGGTCACTTAGCCGATTGCTGTGCGGGCACGGGCGTTGACGAGGCGTCCTTGCGCTCTGCCGGCATCGGTTTGCCTAATTGAACGAGCGGGCCAAGCAGCCCCTTTCGCAGCCGATAGAAGGGCTGAGTTTTACCCCAGGAGCGTGCCAATGTCGCCAAGGCTGGCGCTGAGCGCCGCGACGCTTTACTGCTGCGTGCTTCTGGCGTGCGCGGCTCCAGCGCAGATTGTTACCGAAAACGCCGGTGCCGTCTCGCCTTATACGCCTATTCTACGTTCGGCAATGTCGGTGGCTGTGGCCGACCGCGCTTTCGATCTGCATTGGAGCCATCAGTTTATCATTTCGATCGATCCCACTCGGGAGTTCAAGCTTTCTATTGCCACTAGCTGGCGATCCGTGGAGTTCAGGGACGCAAGCAATCGCACTCGAACAGCCAATCTGTTCGGCTTCGGCGATACCACTTTGCGCTTCAAGCAGGTCATCTGGAAGAACGACGGTATCATGGAATCGACGCGCTTTGCCGGAATTGCTGAATTGGTCGCACCAACAGGTCGTCATGACCTCGAACGGCGTGGTGTAGAACTGCCGCGCGGACTGCAGCTTGGTACGGGCGCTTGGGTTGGTGGCATCGGGCCGGCGTTCACACTAATTCGCGACAGGCATCGTTTCGCGACGGACACTATGTTCCGGCACAGTACTAGGGCCTACGGGGTCCAGTTCGGGCAGACCATTGACCTTAATCTGGCGTACTGGTACCGGGTGACGCCAGCCCACTTCGAGCCGGATTCGAGCGTCGTGGAGGTCAGGGGAGTGATTGAGTTGTTAGTCAGGTATCGCTTCCGAGGCGAAGTCGGCGAGCAACGCGCTACAGACGATGGCTTTTTGGTAAGGATCGCGCCCGGCGTGCAGATCTACACTCCGCAAAAAGTGGTGCTGTTTGAGGCTAACCTCCAGTTGCCAATACACCAGACAATCGAGGATACGCTAGGCAAGCGAAGCTGGGGGGCCACCTTCGCAGTCAAAATTCTCTTCTGAAGGGATGCAATGAAGACGTTGCTGATCGCCATTCTAGTTGGAGTTGCATTGGCCGGTTGCCAATCCGTCCAGCATCCGGCACCCGCCGCGCCTACAGCGAGCCGCTCCGGACTCGAAAGTGTGGACATTGTGGCAATGGGAATAGAGTGAACCCCGTGAGCCAAGGGCGTCGAGGACGCCCTGCAACGCCTGGATGGCGTCAAAACAGTATCTGTGGACCTTCAGACCAACAGGGTCTCCATCGTGCCGTCTGCCGGTGTTGAGCTTCGGTTGAAAGCTATACCGGACGCCATCACAGACGCCGGGTTCACGCCCGATGTCATGCACATACGGGCGCGAGGCCGATATGAAACAGGCAGCGAAATTCGATTCCGCATTGATGGTTGGGGCGAGAGCCTCCGTGTGGAAGCGACTATTCCACCACTGAAGGGCAACGTGACAGTTGAAGCCCGGGTTGACTACTCCGGTAATCAACTGGTGCTTCATCCCAAGCAGTAGCTCCACTCCGGCGCCATTGCGGAGTTTCATAGGCAGCTTCAAGCGGGCCTATTCGGTCTGCAAATGTATTCGGCGCGTTTCTCCGAACCCACTCTCGACCACGCTTTCAATGCCCCTCTAAACCTTGACTGCCTTGATGGTGGAGGTCTGGCGGGATTTTTGTGCGGGCTTTTCTACGGCTGGCATGTCGGCGCAGGTGTATCTGAGCAGGCTTATCAGTCTTGGGCGCAGCTCTTTGCGGTGGACTACCTGGTCCAGGAACCCGTGCTCGACGAGGAACTCTGACGTTTGAAACCCCGGGGGCAGCTCCTGCCTTACCGTCTGGGCGATCACGCGCGGGCCGGCAAAGCCCAGCAGGGCCTGCGGCTCGGCGATCGTGATGTCTCCCAGCGCCGCCCAGGATGCCATGCTGCCGCCCATGGTCGCGTTGGTCAGCACGGCGATGTAGATGCCGCCCGCGTCCTGCAGGCGTTTAATAGCCGCGCTGGTTTTTGCCATTTGGAACAGGGAGAGAATTCCCTCCTCCATGCGCGCGCCGCCGCCTGAGCCGCTTACGATGATTAGGGGCATCTTGTGGTCGTAGGCGTGCTCGGCTGCGCGGGCGATCTTTTCGCCGACGACGCTGCCCATGCTGCCCATGATGAAGTTGGGGTCGATGATGCCGAAGACGACCGGCTTACCGCCGATCTTGGCGGTGCCGAACAGGGCGGCTTCGGTCAGGCCGGTGCCGTCCTGGGCCTTTTTCAGCTTCTCTTTGTAGCTCTTCTTGCCCTTGAACCCTAACGGGTCGATGGACTGCAGGTCCTCGAACAGGGGCTCAAAGCTGTCGGTGTCCAGCAGGTACTCCAGGCGCTGGTCGGCGCTGATGCGGAAGTGGAAGTCGCACTCGGGGCAGGTGTTCAGCCGCTCTTCAACAACCTTGCGGTAGACCATGCCCTCGCACGACGGGCATTTCATCCATAGCCCGTCGGGTGCGCCACGCTTGCGAGACAATGCCCATCTCATGGGTCGCCTCCTTTAGGGACGCTGAGCGAAAGATCGCTGATGGTAGAAGTGACTTGGCGGTGGTCAACAGGTGACTGTGCGCCGTTTGTGGGCGCCGCGCGCAAGTGCTTTGCTGACCGCCGATTAGGATCGGTTTTGCAGATAATCCAAGCCCCTGTGTCAGTTAGCACGTACTAAGAAACCTTGTACGCCCCGTGAATCAAGTAATTTCTGAGCCCCAAGAACGCTGCAAGGGTGGTTGGGATTCCCCTCCTGGGGGTTGCACCCGTCGCCGGGTGAGGTGTTTATCGGACATTGGGCGGGTGGGCTCCACGAATTTCTGGGAGTTTCCTCTGGTTCCAGTAGCGGGGACAGTCCCTCGGCTGTGCCGGGGACAGTCCCCGACGTTGCTTTGCAATCGTGGGGTTGCGTGTCACAATCACAGGTATGGACGATCGCTACTCCGAGGTGCTTGACCGCGAAGCCACACTGGACGACCTGAAAGAGGCTGCCAGCGGGTTCTGGGGCAAGCTCAAGGCGTTCATGGGCAAGGTCCCGTTCGCTCGCGACGCGGTTGCCCTGTACTACTTCATTATCGACCCCAAAGCCGACTTCGGCCTGCGGGGCACAGCCGCCTTGGCGATCCTGTACTTCATCTCGCCCCTGGATTTCGTGCCGGATGTGATACCGATAGCCGGCCTGGCGGACGACGCGATGGTGATCGCGACCGCGATCTCGGTGCTGGCCAAGGCCCTCACGCCGTATCGCGACAAGGCCGAAGACTGGCTTGAACGCGGCGGCAAACCGGAACCCGAGGTTGTAAAAGAGATCGAGGTCGTGCAGCGGTAATGCCGATTCGATCGTTACGACGGCATAATGCTGTCGCCTTGATTCGTTTAACGCAAGATTGATGTAAGGCGCGATGCAGCAACTTGTGCACAAGTCCGCTACACCTGTCCGAGCGCGGTCGCAAGCCGTGCCGCTGGCTGGGTTGCGCGCCAACCTGCTGGCGATCGATGTCTGCGTGGTGGGCTTCTTGGGCCTGCTGATCGGGTGGACGCTGCTGAGCATGGTGGCGCCCGAGGCGCGCCTGTACCCCTACGACGACCGCTTTGCCTGGGCCGAGATGCCGCGGCTGGGCCTGCTGGGCCAGCTTGTCGGGTTTCTCGCGGGCTACATGGTGTTCCAGCGCATCGGGCTGGCCTACCACAACCGGTACGTGCTGACCGGCACCAAGGGGCCACGCTGGATGGCGGCGGCGCACGCGGTGCACGTGTTCTCGCCGATGCTGATGCTGCCGCTGGTGTTCAACATGCTGGGGGCGTTCATTGCCGGCGTCAGCGGCGCGCCTTCGCCCGAAGCGCACGCGGCGTTTGAAAGCGGCGTGGTCTACGACCGGGCGGCTACGCTCTGGGACTTCAAGCTGAAGGAACTCGACATCTCAATGACCGGCGTGTACCTGCCCGAGTGGTTTCGGCAGTTTCATGTGCCGTGGCTGACCGGGTTGCTGATGGTCTGCTACCTGTCGTACTACCTGTCGCCGTTCGTCACGATCGGCGGGCCGATCGTCAAGCGCGATTGGGCCGCCATCCGGCGTGTGGGCGCGGTGTTCGTGGGCACGCTGCTGCTGACCTACATCGGGTACATCGTGATGCCGTCCACCGGCCCGCGCTTTGAGGGCACTTTCAGCGCCTGGGTGATCACTGAGCCCGGTTGGTTCGGCGCGCAGTGGTGGCAGCACGTGCTGGATGAAGCCGAGGCGATTCGCTGGGACGCCTTCCCCAGCGGGCACACTGCGGTGGCGCTGATCGCGCTGATCATTGCCGCCCGGCAGACGCCGAAGGTGGCATGGGTCTACGCGCCTTTCACACTGGGGTTGATCGTGGCCACGGTCTTCTTCGGGTACCACTACCTGACGGACGTGCTGGCAGGGTTCGCGTTCGCAGCCGCCGGCGTGCTGATCGTCTGGCCGCTGGTGGACTGGTGGGATTCGGTGCGCCAGGCACCGGCGAAAGCTGACACCTAGGACTGATCCAGCAGCCCATCCACCATGTGCATCCGACGCCGGGCGCGCTGCGCTATGTGCTCGTCGTGGGTGACGATCATGAAGGTCTTGCCCAGCTCACTGTTGAACTGCTCGATCAGCGCGAAGATTTCGTCGGCTGTCTTGCTGTCCAGGTTGCCGGTGGGCTCGTCGCAGAAGACGACCGCGGGCTCGTTGATCAACGCGCGGGCCAGTGCGACGCGCTGCTTTTCACCTCCGGAGAGGCGGCTTGGCACGTGGGTGGTTCGGTCCTTGAGGCCGACGCGGGTCAGCAGATCGATGGCGCGCTTGCGCAGGTTGTCGCCATTGCGCATCCACTCAGTGGCGCCGGCGCCGATGCGCGCGGGCATCAGCACGTTCTCGAGCGCCGTAAACTCCGGCAGCAGGTGAAACGACTGGAAGACGAACCCGAACTCGCGGTTGCGCACGCGCGCTGCCGCTTCGGGGCCCAGGCGCGTAAGGTTCTGGCCCTTGTAGATGACTTCGCCGGTGGTTGGCGTGTCCAGCAGGCCCAGCAGGTGCAACAGCGTGGACTTGCCCGCGCCCGAGGCGCCCAGAATCCCGGCGATCTCGCCCTCGCGAAGCTGAAAATCGACCGCGCGCAGTACGTGCAGCTCAATCTCGCCTGACTGGAAGGTGCGCGAGAGGTTGCGGCACTCCAGAATGACCGGATTTTGGATTTTGGATTCTGGATTTTGGATTGCGTCTTCTGTGGCAATCTCGGGCTGCTCAGACATCGGAAGTTCCCAGCCGGCGACGTTCGCAGGGGTTCATCGGCGCGTTCAATGCAAAATCCAAAATCGAAAATCCAAAATCACGCGCTCCACTTCACGCTCTGATACGTGCCGCGGCGCTTCAACTCGTCGCTGATCATCTGGTAGATCTGCATCTTGCTCTGCTTGAACTGCGGGGCCACCACGCCGCTGTCGCTGATCTCGCCCACAAGCCGCTGGAACCACGTGCGCGGCGGCATGCGTTCGATGCAGTCGGCTGCCAGCGCGACGTGGTCATCCAGCGTCAGCACTTCGAACTCGCCGCGCTCGTACTCGTGCGCCATGGGCGTATTCTCGTACACGTAGCAGTGGTGGAACTTCACGCTGTCGGGGGCAAGGCGCGCGCACTCGTCGATGCTCTGGCGGATCATGGCTGCGTCTTCGCCCGGCAGGCCCGAGATCAGGTGCAGGCAAAGGTGCGCGTCCGGCGCGTGGCGGCGCGTGAGTTCAACGGCTTCAACAGTTTCGGCGTGGTTGTGGGCGCGGTTTACGCGGTACGCCGTTTCGTCGTGCATGGTCTGCATGCCGTACTCGATGCAGAGAAACGGGCGCTCAAACGTCGTGCGGCCCTGCGCCAGCTTGCGCTGCCAGACTTCGGCGCTGCCGTCGGAGTACTCCTGGATCAGCTTCAACTTCTCGGCGTCTATGCAGTCAGGGCGCGTGCCGATTGACATGCCGACCACGTCGTCCACGTCCAGCGCCTCGTCATAAAGCTTCTTCAGCTTCTCGACCGGCGCGTAGGTGTTGGTGAACGTCTGGAAGTAGGCCAGAAACTTGCGCGCTTTGAAACGCTCGCGGTAGAAGGCCTTGCCCTGCTCAAGCTGCTCGGCAATCCGCGACACGCCGCTGCGCAACGTGGGGCTGAAGCTCACGTTGTCGCAGAACGTGCACCCACCCGTGGCCTTGGTGCCGTCGATGTTGGGGCAGGTGAACCCGGCATCGAGTGTCAGCTTGTACGCGGGTTCTCCAAAGAGACGCTTCATCAACCGCCCGAACGGATTATAGAATGGGGGTTGGCTGAGTTCGGTTACCTGGGTTTCGAGAAGCTGCATGGCGGCAATTCGTTCTTTGGCTCGCGTGGCGAGTATAGCCATCCTCCTGCTGGCGGCAGGGGGGTGCGCCACGGTGGGCAACTACCGTGCGTCGCCGGTCGAGCCGTCGCAACTGCCGCAGTACACGCTTGAGCTTGAGGTGCGCGGCCAGCCGGAATGGGACGAGGACCGCTACGAAGTCAGCCTCGGGTTCGAGCTGATCGCCCGTGACGAGTTCGCGTACAACTGCATCGTGCAGGAGATCGTGCAGGAGGTGGTGTATCGCCGCAGCGACGGGCGCGAGATCCGCGAGACGCTGACGCTGGTGGAGGCGTTCAAGCTTGCACGCATCGGCCTAGACGAGAACATGAACGTCGTATACCGGCTGCCCAGCTTCCAGCGCGACCGGCACTACGAGCGCGGGTACCTGAGTGTCGGGCCGATGATCGCAACGGTGGACGTGTGGCGGGTGGTGCGCTTTTACCCGGCATATGTGCAGGAAGCGGACTGGACCACGCTGGGGTTCGCGCACCTGCCGCAGAACCGCATCGGCAGCATCGTCACGGACATCCCGGACAATTTTAATGAGTCCCACCAGCGCGGATACGACCTCAAGGGCAAGGTAGTGCAGGACGATCGCGAGCAGGCGAAGTGGTACCACATGCGCTACCACTGGTACCGCGAGCCCAAGGGACAGCGGCCGCAGGCAACCTTCCAGTTTCAAAAGTACCAGCGCCCCACCGACGAGCCGGCATGGCTCAACCACACGCTGGACCACGGCGTGCGCCAAGCCAACGCGGGCGAGTAGCGCCTGTCCACGCAGCCTCGCCTTGTGCGACGGGCGGCATCGGTGTAGTCAGGGTTTCGGACGAATCAGCAGAGGACACGATGAACGAAGAATTCCACTACAAGGGCGGCGAGCTTTTCTGCGAGAACGTGCCGGTGGCGCGCATTGCGGAAAAGGCGGGCACGCCGGTTTACATCTACTCGCAGAACCACTTCCTGACCCAGCTCAAGGGCATCCAGGAAGCCTTCAAGGAAGTCGAGCCGCTGGTCTGCTACAGCGTCAAAGCCAACGGCAACCTGGGCATCCTGCGCGCGATGGCGCTGGCTGGCTCGGGGTTTGACGCCGTCAGCAAGGGCGAAATCTACCGTGCGCTGCGCGCGGGCGCGTCGCCGGACAAGATCGTGTTCGCCGGCGTGGGCAAACAGGCCTACGAGATCGACTACGCGCTTGAGCAGGGCATCCTGATGTTCAATGTCGAGTCGGAATCCGAACTCGAACTAATCAGCAAGGTCGCCGGCAAGCGCAAGGTGGAAGCCCCCATCGCGCTGCGCCTGAACCCCGACGTTGACCCCAAGACCCACAAGTACATCAGCACCGGCAAGCGCGAGAGCAAGTTCGGCATCGACCTGCAGCGTGCCGAAAAATGCCTCGCCCGCATCAAGGAGCTCAAGAACCTGCGGCTGCGCGGCCTGCACATCCACATCGGCAGCCAGATCACCCAGAGCGACCGGCACGCCGAAGCGATCGACAAGATCACCGCGCTGGTGAACAAGGTAAAGAAGGGCGACTTCCCGATTGAGTTCATCAACGTCGGCGGCGGGTTCGGCATCAGCTACAAACCGGGCGAAGGCCAGCCGATCGGCGAGTTCGCCAAGCAGATGGCGCCCAAGATCAAGGCAATGGGCCTCAAGATGCTCAGTGAGCCGGGTCGATTCATCAGCGGCAATGGCGGCATCCTGCTGACGCGCGTCGTGATCGACAAACCAAGCGGCGACAAGAACTTCCTGATCGTCGACGGCGCCATGAACGACCTGCTGCGCCCCAGCATCTACCAGGCCTACCACCTGGCATGGCCGGCGAAGCAGCAGGGGCTGCCGAACGGCGCGGCGCTAGGCAACAAGTCGCCGCTGACCGAAGCCAACATCGGCAAGGATGCGGTGACGTATGACGTGGTCGGGCCGGTCTGCGAAAGTGGCGACTACTTCGCGCTCGACCGCAAGCTGCCGCGCATGAAGGAAGGCGAGTTGCTCGCAGTCTTCAGCGCCGGGGGCTACGGCATGGCGATGGCGAGCAACTACAACACGCGCGGCCGCCCCGCCGAGGTGATTGTGAACGGAAACGAGTTCTGGGTTGCGCGCGAGCGCGAAACGATCGAGGACCAGCTTCGTGCCGAACGCCTCACCCCCGCGGAAGTCTTCAAATCCTGACGCGCTGCTGATCGCGCTGGTTGCGGGCGACAGCGGGCTATCGCGCCGCGGTTTGGGGGCGCTGCTGCGCCTGCGCACGCTCCAGCGCGAGATCATGCGCGGCTCGCGCGGCGCGTTCGTGAAGATTGAGCCGCAGGAGAACCCGCCGCTGCTTGAGCTGGGACAAATCGGGCGAGATTCGCCGCTGGCTGCAGACTACCACTCGCTGGTGGTGCTTGAACTCGCGCGCGAGTTTCCTGAACACGGTGAGCGTCTTCGCAACCTGCTGGATGCCCGGCGCCACGGCCAGGACCTCGCGGCGCTGGCAACCGCGCTGTGGCGCGAAGACGGCGCGGAAGCGTTCATGAAAGGTGGCGGCCAGTACGCGTTCGATCCACACCTGATGGCGGCCACACTCTGGATCGCGCTCAAACCGCTGTACGAAACCGTAGCCCAGGCGTTCGCGCGGCATTTTGAGCTGCCCCAGGGCGGTTTGGACTGTCCCGCGTGCGGTGGACCGCCATGGGCTCGATGCGACGACCGCCTGCGTTGCGGCGTGTGCGAAAGCGTCTGGACTTCCGACGCGCCCGGCAACTGGCGCAAGCTCGAAGGCCCCCAGCCGCGCGGAGCGCACCGCTACTACAACCCCCACACGGGGCAACGGATCATCGAGCTTGAGCCATTGCTGTTCGAGGACGCCTACGACAACGGGCCGTTCATAGAACTCTTACAAACGTTGGAAGCGTAACGGTGCTTGCATCGCCAACGTGTCAGAACGCAGTATGATTGTCGCGCTGGGTTACGGCGCCGCCGACCCTGTCGGAAGGCACGATGCTGAAGATTCGTGAGATCGAACCGCTCAAAGGCAAGGCACGCCTGAAGGTGTGGCTGCTTGGGTTGTCGTCCGGTGTGCTGATGACGCTTTGTCAGCCGCCCGCCGACATCCCGCTGCTCGGCCTTGTCGCGCTGGCGCCGCTGTTCATGGCGCTGCCGCGGACGTCGCCCTGGGGTTCGTGGTTGATGGGGTTCGGCGTGGGCCTGCCGTACTTTGGCATCAACGTTTGGTGGCTTAGCCAGATGGTCACCGATCCCGGCAACGAGTGGATCATCTTCGCGATGTACTCGTTCATCGTGTTCTGGATGTCCGTCTTCTTCGGGTTCGCGGCGCAGCAGATTCGCTGGCTTTTGACGCGCCGGGTTACCTGGACGGTGTGGCTGGTGCCGTTCGCGTGGCTGGGGTGGGAGTTCCTGCACGAGTTCAACACACCCGCGCCGTACCCTTGGCTGCCGCTGGGTCTTTCGCTCGCCGACTTCACCATGTTCGCGCAGATCGCCGACATCTGGGGGCAGTACGGCCTTACCGTTGCCTGCGCGTTCTTCGCGCTCGGGGTCGCGTCGCCGTTTGCCCTTGAAGGCGAAAGCGCGAAGTTCACCCGGCTGAAAGACCAGCTGCACCGCTACGTTCTGCCCGGCAGCGCGGTCGCGATGCTGATTGCCGGTTGCATCTACGGCATGATCCGCATCAACATTGTCACGAATAACGAAGCGGGCGACGGTCCGCTGATCGGGTGCGTGCAGGGCAACCTGCCGCAGGAGGTCAAGGTCAGCAACGACCCTGAGCGCGTCCCCAACTCGTTCCGCGAGCATCTTCGGCTCACTGAGGAAGCCACAATCCTGGGCGCCGACCTGGTCGCATGGCCTGAGACCATGCTGTTCGGCGGCGCAACGCGCGAGGGGCTTAACTACTATACGCCCAATCGGTCCGCGCAGTTTTTCAATGATGGCGTGCCCGACCGCGCACTGCTCGATGGCACCGTATACGGCACGAGCGGCGACCCTTATCGAGTGAGCTACGCCGAGTTCCTGCGCGCCAAGGTCGCGCACGAGTACAAGACGCCGCTGCTGGTGGGTGTGTTGACGCCGATTCCACCCGAGGAGCAGATCCACGAGTGGAAGAAAGGCACCTACGACCGCCGCAAATACAACACTGCAATGCTGATCGACGAGCAGGGGCGCGTTGCCGACACCTACGACAAGCGCTACCTCGTGCCCGGCGGGGAGTACATCCCGCTGGAGGGGTTCGGGCCGGTCCGCGCCATCATCGAAGGCTACTCGCAGGGCTTGCAGGGCTACACCAGCCGTGTTGAGCCGGGCATGCGCCTGACCACCTTCCGCTCCACGGCCGAAGCAGAACGCCTCAACGGGCGTGACTGGGCGTTTACGTCGTCGATTTGCTACGAGTATGCGTGGCCGATCTGCTACATCGAGCTGCACGACCGCAAGGAACGCTATCCCGATTTCCACGTCAACATCAGCAACGAGGGTTGGTTCAAGCGCAGCGCCGAGCTGGACCAGGCCGTGGACTACTGCCGCATTCGCGCCATTGAATCGCGGGTGCCGATGATTCGCGCCACGAACACGGGCATCTCGTGCAATATCGACGCGGCGGGGCGTATCGTCGAAACGTTTACTGTGGGCGGGGACGACCGCGAAGTCGGCGGCCTGTTCCTCACGCGCCCGGCGGTACTGAAAGACCCGGTGGCCAGCATGTTCGTGGTGCTGGTCGGGCGGCTGCTGGGGTGGATTTCTCTACTGGTGGTGGTGGGGATACTCGTCAAGATGATCGTAGGGCGCGTTCAGGCGTACAACCGTCGCCGGCGTGCCAAGCTGGCAGAGCAGGTTGCACAGGGCTCGCGGCCTGCCAGTACGCCGGCGGTAAGCGGGAACAAGTCGTGAGTCGTCTCCGTATCCTGGCGCTGCTGATTGCGTTGCCGTTCGCTCTCGCGGACAACTTCGCGCAGGACGAGCCTGAATTTGACGACCGCCTGTTGACCTACCTTTCCTCTACTGTGCCGGAGCAGCAGCAGAAGGCTGAAAAGATCATCCAGGGCTGCGCAGCCGAGTTCTACGAACACCTCGAAAAGAAGCTGCCTGAGCTCAAGAGCACCGGGCGCGAGCGGCTGCTGCGCATTCTTGCAGCCACCGAGCACGAGCGCCGCATCCCGCTGTGCATGAAAGTGCTGAGCAACGGCGACGCCCGCCGCGCCGAGCGTATTCTGGCATCGGGCGCGCTGCGGCAGGTGGACAGCGACAAGCTGCTGCCGCGCATCGAGGAGCAACTGGCCGCGCCTGACCTCGCCCCGTACAACCGCATGCAGTTGTGCGGCCTGCTGGGCGCCTTGACCAGCGCCCGCGCGCAGGGCGTCGCCGAGAAACTGCTCGAAGAGGCCAAGCCGGGGTCGTTGGCTGCGTTCGCCGCCGAGGATGCCGCGCTGCGCAGCACGCTTGACTCAACATTTGCGCAGCCTGCATGGGCGCGCTACCAGGAACGCCACGCCGACGCCCCCAAGATCACCCTGCGCGGGTTGCAAGGGGCGCTAGACGACCTCGCGCTGCCCCGCGCCGCCGACCGGGTCGCCGCCGAAGAAAAGCTCGCTGAGTTGATCGGCGCTGACGAGCGCGTGTTGCTGGCGCTGTGCCGCTCGCGCTGGCCCGAGCGCGCGGCGTTCGCCCTGCGCCGCCTGAAGACCGAGCCGCCGCGGCGATTGCAGGTTGCAACCCACGTCGTGGTGCTCGACCTTGCGCTGACCGGCGAGCAGGCCGTCGCGCTGCTTGCCATGGAGCTTGGCATTGCCTCACGCCCGCCAACCGCCGCCGAGATGGAAGATCTGCGACAGGCGGTGAGCCGTGACGCCATCGCGCGCATCGAAGCCATCCTCGAAGTGATGGGGCATCGCGGCGACCTGGCCGATCTGCGCCTTAAGAACGAGCGCCTGGTGGCCAAGCTGCGCCCGCTGCTGCTGCGGCGCGGCCCAGCCGACGACGAAGTGCGCGCACTGCAAGCCGAGCTGCAGAACGTGCGCCTGCGGCTTGACGTGCTGGAGAAGGCGTGGGAGCAAGGGTGGCGGCGCGAGTTTGAATCGGAAATTCTGTCGCCACGGAGCAACTGATGGCGACACAGTACGGCCCACCCGACGGCAACGCTGAAATGCGCGCCTACTCAGCCATCGCCGCACAGGCGTTCGGCGGCGACCCGCAGGGTTTCGAAGAAGTGATCCGCTCATTCGGCCTTGAGAACCTGCGCGTGCTGCGTGACGGCGGCGTCACCGGCGGTCTATCGATCTACCGCGCGGGCCAGTTCTTCGGCGGCCGCAGCGTACCGACCTGGGGCATCGCGGGTGTCGCCGTACGCCCCGAGTTGCGCGGGCGCGGACACGCCGTTGAGCTGATGCGCGAGGTGCTGCGCGAAGCGCACACCCAAGGCGCGCCGGTTTCCACCCTGTATCCCGCCGCGCCAGGGTTGTATCGCCGCTTCGGGTGGGAGTTCGCGGGCGTGCGCAGCGCCGTCAGGCTGCGGCTTGCCGATTTACGCGCCACGGAATCCGACGTCCAGCTGCGCCCCGCTACGCCGGACGACGAGCCGGCGATTCGCGACCTGTATCGCCGCTCCCGGGCGCACACCAACGGGTGCCTGGACCGCGACGAGCGGTTGTGGTCGCGCCTGCGCCGCGCGCCGGCTGAGACGCCGGTGTTCGCGTACATCGCCGAGCGCGGCGACCAACCCGTTGGCTACGTGCTCTACCTGCAGAAGCGCGAGACACCGGGGCACTTCGTGTACAACCTGTACGTGCGCGACTTTGTCTGCGCGGCGCCGGGCGCAGGCGAAGCGATGCTCGCATTCTTCGCACGGCACCGCAGCGTGGCGCGCGAGCTGGTGCTCTACCTGCCGCCGAACGACCCACTGCTCGCCGGAATGCTAGGCACACAGGAAGTGCCCGTTGACTCGCACATCGCGTGGATGCTGAGAGTCGTGCGCGTAGCGGAAGCGCTGCAGGCGCGCGGATACAGCGACGCCGTACGCGCGGAAGCCACAATCAACGTGCAGGACGACGAGCTGCCCGACAACTCCGGCCCATGGACCCTGCAACTCGTGGAAGGTCGCATGCGCGCCGCGCGCGGCGGCTCAGGCGGCGCCGGCATCACAGCCGGCGGATTGGCTGCTTTGTATTCAGGGTTTCATACACCGGCGCAGTTGCGCGAGTCGGGTCAACTGACCGGCGATGACCCGCACGACGCCGCGTTGCAAGCCATGTTCGCCGGGCCCCTTCCGTGGATGCCGGACTTTTTCTAGCCGCGCGCTCGAAGCAATTCCGTCAGCGCACCCCAGGCTTCCTCAACACCGATCAGATGCAGGCACGCGACGTCCTCGCACTCATTGCGGCGGCACCCTTCGCAGTTCATGGCACGGCGCAGCACGCGCACCGGCCCGGTGCCCCACGGGTCCCAGGCGCCCGCGTTGGCCCGCGCCGAGCTGATCACCAGCAACGGCGTACCCGCCAGCGCCGCGAGGTGCGCGATGCCGCTGTCGTTGCTGACCACACCCGCCGCGGTCGCCACCACGTCACGCAACTCGCGCGGTGTGTACTGCCCGGTGCGGTCGTCACCCGGGACTTGGCCGCTCGCGCGCAAACGCTCGCCGTCGGCCTTGTCACCGAGCCAGACAGGGGTGTACCCAAGCGCCGACACACGGTGCGCCAACTCAATGAACCGGCCCTCACGCCAGTGCTGGACGGACGACTTGCCCGCGGGGGCAAAGACAACTGAAGTTCCCGGCGTGCGGGCTTCCGGGGACGGCGGAGCCCCCAGTCCACAAGCATGAACAAGTCGCTGGGCTTCTGGCATTGATGTCTGCCAGGGTTGCAGTGCGCGTGCGCTGCCGGGCAGCAGGTCGACGGCGCCGAATCCGGCTGCGCCGCGCACACCCGCCATTCGGAAGAACAGCGCGTCGCGCAACGCGCGCTTCAGCGAAAGCGGCTGGGGGGCAAGGTAGTACAAGGCCTCGGGACGGACATCGCGCACGGTTTCGCGCAGCGCGCGGACAGACTCGTACTCGCGCACTTCCAGTCGAAGCTCTTCCGCGAACCCCAGCTTGACCGGCCACGGCTCGTCGCCCCGCTTCTCCGTAACCAGGGTGATTGCCGCTTCGCTGTGCCGCGCGCGAATCGCCTGCAATACCGGCACCGCGCAGGCATGGTCGCCGATCGTGCCGAGCCGGTACACCAGCACGCGCGCGGCCTTCGCGCTCGGCCGACCGAACAGGACCGCCTGCGCGCCTCGCGCCAACCCTGTCCGCGTGCGTTCAACGGCCTGCGCGACGGTCGCCGCTACCCGCCTGCTCCATGTCGCCGGGCGGACGACCGGCCTGTGCGCACCTGTCAAAGATGTGTCTCGCGCGCAAGCCGCGCGCACCGTACGCGTGTAGGCCTCGCGATACGCGTCAGCGCCCCAGCGTTGCAGGACTTGCTCGCGCCATCCTGTGGTGTCGAGCCCTTCTCGCATGCGCGCGAGCTGCCGGGCTGTTGCGGCTGCCAACCCGGCCACATCTCCCGGCGTGATCAGCTCGCCCCAGTGCGGGTTCAACCACTCGCGCACACCGCCCACGTCGTATGCCACGACAGGGCACCCGGCAGCGATCGATTCAAGCCCCACCATGCCCCACGGTTCGAATGCGCGGCTTGGCATCAGCACGCAGGATGCCTCCGCATAAGCCTGCGCAAGCGTGTCGGAGGATGCCCATCCCATGAATCTTACTTCGGCGCCGCTCGCCCGCGCGGCTCGCTCCGCCGCCTCGCGAGCGCTTCCGGCGCCGTACACGTGCAGCTCAGTCTCCGGCAGCGTGGCAGCAACACCGATCGCGTCGAGAACACCCTTCAGCTCCTCCAACCTCCCGGCAAACACAACGCGGTTCGCAACCCGTTTGCCCTCCGCCTGAGACTCGTCAATCGGCGGCGGCAGTACGAATCGACGGGCGGGTGAAGCCACGGTCCGCTCAAACAAGTCGCGCAATGCCTCGCTGTTGAAGACGATCGCGGTCGCGGCCTCGGCTGTGGCACGTGTCAGCGGCCCGCGCGCGAGCGCCCGCAAACGCTGGTGCGGCGCGAGCGGCGTGCCGTCGGACATTGACATGCAGCGTTCAATCGCGTGCGTGCGCAGGCACGCCACGCCCGGCGCGCGCTCGCAACTCCGCCCGGAAGCGCGCAGGTAGCGCCCCAGCGCGGGGCAGGTCAACTCGGCCGTGTGCTGGAACACCAGTGTGGGTACTTGGCCGCGCAGGGCGCGCAGCAGGTCGAGCGGCGCCAGCCGATGAAACTCCACCCAGTCGCACGAGGCGACCAGCTCATCCGCAAGCAGCCGCACACCCGGTGCGCGCGCCAGCAGCTTGCGCGGCGAGATCCCCTCGCTGAGCGCCTTGCCGCATCCCACGACTTCAACACGCTCAAACTGGGCTGTGACACCGGGCGGGTCCTGCGTGAACAGTCGCGTCGTCAACCCCAGCGCGCGCTGCACGCCGATCAACCGCTGCAGGTAGACCTCGGTGCCGCCACGGGTCGTCACCAGTGGCGTCACGATCCCGACGCGTTTGCCGGGCAGCTCAGGCATCGCGCCCCCGCACCAGCACGTCGCGCCACGCCTCGCGGAACACGCCGTCGCTGCATTTCTCGGCCACGTGCGCGTGCGCGGCGCGGCTCATGGCGGCCAGCGCGCCGCGATGCCCAGCCAGGCGCGCGATGGCGTCGGCGGCCTGCTTCACCAGCGCGGACTCAGGCTCGACGTCCAGCAGCACGCCGTTGGTGCCGGCGTTCACGTGGTCCGGGATCGCGCCGACAGCCGGCACCAACGGCACGGCGCCGCGCGCCATGCCTTCAAGCATCGCCATCGGCAATCCCTCGCGCAATGAGGTCAGCAGCAGAAAATGCGCGTCGTCGTACAGCTTGTTCAAACGCGCGGGATCGGTCACCGGGCCCTCAAAGCGGCAGCGCACCGAGGCCTCGCCCGGCACGCTCTTCTGGACGTCACCGACCAGCCTGACCGTTGCATCCACGCCGCGGGCCGCCAGTTCTACCGCGATCTCGCCGACCAGATGCACGCGTTTTTCCGGCGTTGCGCGCCCCACGTACAGGATATTCAGCGGCCCGTCCGGCTTCTGCGCGGGCTGCGGCGGCACCGGCACGCCGTTGGGCACCACGCGGATGCGCGCGTCGCACCCCGGCGCGATGCCGAACGCTTCATACAGTGACGCAAGCTCCGACTTAATGCGCTCCGACAATACGACACGCGCGTCCAGCCGCTCGACGTGCGGCAGGCTGAAGTGCTCGAACTGTACGCCGAAGTTGTGGATCAGGTCCACGCAGCGAATGCCCGGGCGCAGCTTCGGCAGCAGCCGGTAGAAGAAATGGCTGAAGGCGCCGAACACGACGGGGTCGCGCGCGCGGTTGATCTCGGCGGCAATGCGCGCCTCATTGAGATACTCACGAACACGCGAGCGGTGGCGCGGGTGAAGAAACACGGGCGTGGTGTGCCGCTCGTACAGCGGCAGCAGGTCGGTGTCCCGTGTCGCTTCCGAGAACACGACAACCGGGTGGTAGTCGGCGACAGCTTCCACAATCTGCTCATGAACGCGTTCGGCGCCGCCCATCGCCGGCGTGGCGAAGAACATGAACAGGGTGCGATTGCGCCAGCGCCGCGACACCGCGCCCGTCGCCCACCCCGGCGGCGCAAGCAGTCCTCTCGCTATTCCGGCCAGCGCGCGCGTCACAGCCCCATCTCCTTGCGCACAACCTCGGCTGAGTGCGCCCAGTTGAACGGCTCAACCGCGCGCCTGAGGACATTCGCGTCAAACGGGCCAAACGTGGCGGGATCGCTTAGCACCTGCGCCCAGGCCGCGACTGAGCCGTCGTGTGCAAATCGCACGTTCGGCAGCGCCAGGCGCTGCAGTTCGCGCAGCGGATTGCACAGCATCGGCTTGCCGCAGGCGCTGAACTCGACGACATTCAGCGGCGTCGCGTCGTGCGTCAGCGGCCGGATATCATACGGGTGTACGCCCGCATCGCAGGCGAGAAAGTACGCCGGCACTTCGTCCGGCGGCACAGGCCCGATCGCGTGAACGCCCTGCTCACGGCCAAGCCCGCGCGGCCCAGCCAGCTTGTCCGCGCCAGGACCGATGATCAGCAGCGCCAGCTCCGGCCGTGATTCGCGCGCTTTCACGAAGGCTGACAGCAGCGTTTCCATGCCGTCGAAGTCCATCAGGTGATTGCCGATGAACCCGAGCACGAACTTGCCGGCCAATCCAACCCGCTCGCGG
>CAZNBU010000010.1:0-18451 GCA_964571035.1 uncultured Planctomycetaceae bacterium
CTCATTCCTGATGCTGGTGCCGCTGCTGGCGTGCTGCGCCGTTGCAGCATCGTTCGCCCTTTATTTCTCTGCGCCGCGGGTTGATCTTCGAGGCTCCGGCGCCGGGGAGTTGTTCGGCGACACGATTCCGGTTGATCCGCCCGGCAGCGGCGACCCCGGATTGCCCGGCACGCCGGGCTCGCGCAACCGCCCCGGCCCGACGCCTGAGCCGCCGAGCGTTGCCGGGCTCAGCGACGGCGTGAGCCTGGGCGAGTTCGGCGAGATCCTGCGGACCAACACGCCCGCGCTGGAGGTCAAGCCGCTGGATTCGCCCGAGCGAGCGCCCTCCACGCTGTACCTGCGCGCGTTCACCTACGCCGGGTTTGACGGCGAGCGCTGGCAACCGCTGCCGGGCGACGCCACGCGCATGCAGGACGTTCCGCAGTCCCGCCGCAACCGCAACCTGCCGGCGCCTCCGGGCGATTCGGAGATGCGGTACGCCGAGCGTTTGTACGAATTGAGCATCCTCGAATCCGGGCTGGGGCAGGGCGGCATGGTCCCGCTGCCCGTTGAGGCCAACCGCATCCAGGATTTCAACGGGCCCCTGATGTACGACACCGCCGAGCACACACTGCACGCGCCGACAATGAAACCGGGCGACCAGTTCGTGGTACGTGCGCGTGAGCTGACGTCCACCAAGGCGCAAGTCGAGCACCGGCTTGCCCAGCGGCTGCCGATCGGCACCGGGTTGACCGCGTATGAGTACTACACGGCGATTCCGGATGACCTGCGCGAGCAGGTGATCGCGCGCTTCACCGGGTTCCAGGAAGAGCTGGTGCAGCGCCTGTATGGCACCAACGCCCGCGCGCGTGAAGACGCCGGGGTGTATGCCACCGCGCAGGCCATCGTGACCATCTTTGCTAAAGCGAAAGTAAACGGCGCGCCAGCGTGGACCTACTCGCTTGACGCCCGCCCGCGGCCCGGGCGCGATGCCATCGTGCGCTTTCTGGACCTGCGCACACGCGAAGCTGAGCGCTTCGGCCATTGCGAATACTTCGCGAGCGGCATGTGCGTGCTGTTGCGGTGCCTGGGGATCCCGTGCCGGCTGGCTGCCGGGTTCGCGATCCGCGAAGCCGACATCGACGGCGTGTGGCGCGTAACAACGTCGCACGCACACGCCTGGGTCGAAGTCTACTTCGTCGACATGGGGTGGGTCGCGTTCGATCCCACGCCGCCCGAGCAGAGCGAAAGCGCGGCAACTCCAACCGACACACCGGAAGAGAACCCGACCGACGAGCCCGAATTGGATCAACCCGAAGAGCCGGATCCGACTGTGGACGCCGACGCACAGTCCCGTGACTGGTTCCGCGACTACAACGCCAGCGACCAGCGAGAACTGTTCGCCGAGATGTGGGACAACGTCAAGTCAGGCTTCGCGCGGGTGGACGAAGCGCTGCTGGCGCTGACCGCCTGGCTGCCGGACGAGCTGTTCCCACGCAGCGGTTGGATTCGCGCGGTCATCCTGCTGCTGCCGCTCAACACGCTGCTGCTGCTGCTGGCGCTGAATCGGCGCAAGCGCCGCAAGATGGAAAAAGGCGTGCTCAAGGGCATGGGCGCGGGCGACCGGCGCCGCGAGCGCGGCCTGTACTTTCAATTGCTGCTGCTGCTCGCGCGCTACGGGTACCACAAGCGGCCCAGCGAAACCCCGCGCGAGTTCGCGCGTCGTGTGATGCTGCGCGGCAACGCCGAGCTGGGGCAGGTGGGGGAGTTGACGGAGCTCTACTACGCGCTGCGCTTCGGCGAGAACCGCGGGTTGGCGGAGCAGTTCAAGACCGCGTTGCAGGAGTATGCGGAGCGCCTGCGTTCGGTGATGCCGAATTCCGTCGCGGAAAGCGACGCCGGAACAGCGCCCACTCTGTAAGCAGCAACGCGGCGCCAATCAGTGCAAGCCACGGCGCCAACTCCAGCGCAGCCTCGCCGCCCTTGCCCGCGCCTTCGGCGACAAGCGCCAACCCGGACTCGTTGTCGGTTTCGCCGGATACCGCAAGGCTGCTCTCTTCCGGGTCGAGCAGGCTTGCACCTGCCAGCGGCACTTCCGCGTCCAGCCCGCTGAAGCGATACACACCAGTCCGGCGCAGCGCGATGCCTGTGCCCGGCTCCAACTCGGTCTCGCGGTCGTCCGGCGCGATCACACGAAACGCCGAGCGCCCTTCCAGTTCATGCACCCGCAGGGTATCTCGTGTGCTCAGTGCGCCGCGCGGCAGCGGATCGACCAGCTCGCGCACGTAGTCAAACCAGTTCGCCCAGAAGATCACGAACGCCGGTTGGTCGATGAACGTGCCTGCCTCCTCACCGCCCAGCGGCATCCCGATCACCAGGTCACGCAGCCCGTTCTTGCGCTCGCACAGCGCGATCGCGGTGCCGCCGTCCACCTCAAGCACCGGGCGCATCAGCGAGTTGTGTTCAATCGGCCAGGCCGCGCGCACCAGCACGTCGGGCGTGCCGGCGCCGCGCCACAGCGGGCCCGGCAGCGGCCGCGCGAGCGTGCCCGACGCGTCAATTTTCGCGCCGTAGGCTGCGTCCGGCGGCGCGGCGCCCGGGCCGATATAGGCGGCAGGCAGACGAGTGCGCGCGCCACCGGACTCCGCGCCTGCCAGCACGTACGCGGCATCCGGCGCCGGCTGACCGACGCGGATGCTGCCGATGCCCTGCTCGATGGCCGACAGGGCTCGCAGCACCGGCTCGGGCACCGACGCGTCGGGCGCGACACGCAACACCGGCAGCGGCACGCAGCGCACCCACGCCTCGTCGTCTACGGAAAGCGCATCCGAAACACGCAGTACGCCGCGGTAAAGCCCGGCGCGATCCACTGTGAAGATCACGGCGACGCGCTTGGACGGCTCGAGCGCCACGTCGCGGGCGTCGACCAGGTCGTTGTCGCTTCCGGTGTGTCGCTCGAGGGCAAGTGTGGCGCGCGTAGTTGAGTCCGTACCGAACGCCTCAACACCGAAGTTAATCTCGAGGGTGCCCGGTGACGGCTCGCGCAATCCCGCCGTCACAATCGCGAAGTTCGGCACGACTCGCCCGGCTTGCAGGAAGACGACTCCGTCCCCCGTACCGGGATCACGGTCGCCGATGAATACCACTGTAGAGGACTGCTCGCGCGCGAGCTGTCCCAACGCGCGGGCCACACCGCCCGCGTCCGCGCCGTGCGGTGAGACCGCGAGAGTGTCGAGCGCCGAGCGTGCAGCGTCAGGCGTGCTGCGCGGGGGCGAAGCCGGCTTCAAAGTTCCGTCCCAGCTCAGCAGCGTGACTTCCGCGTCGCCCGCCGCCGTGATCACCTGCGCGGCCAGTTCGCGTGCAGTGGCAAGCCTTGTTCGCGCGCCGTCCGATGCGCCCATGCTGGCTGTCGTATCGACAATCACCGTCAGTGGCAGCCCCTTCGTGCGGCCGCCAGGGATGCGCAGGCCAGCCACCGCAAACGTCAGCGCCGCAAGCGCCGCGACCATCAGCAGCAGCGACAACGACCGGCGCAGGCGCTGAAACGGCGACGTCGAAACCTGCGCCTGCGCAACGCCCTTCCACAGAAGCGTGCTGGGGACGCGGCGACGCACCGGCCGGTGCCGCAGCATGTACAGCAGCAGCAGCGGCCCCAACAGAGCAGCCGCCCAGACCCCCCCCGGATTCGCAAACCAGTCACCCATGCGTCGCGATTGTAGTTGCGGAGTGCCGTCCGCCAGTGCCATGCAAAAGAAATGACGCGGACAGGATCGCCCGCGTCACGTGGTTCGTAGTTAGCAAACTAGCGGCGGAAGCTCATCACGATCACGGTGCCGCCCTTGGGGTGGGGGCGCATGGCGAGGTCGGGCATGATCTGCGCCGCCTGCGGGAAGTACGCCCGCGGGTCGCCCTGGATGGTGGGGCCCGCCACGATGAACTTGATCTGCAGGTTGCGCCGCGCGGGCAGGAACGCCACCGCGTAGCTTTCGTAGATTCGGCCCTGGTAGCAGTTCTGGAGCACGCCCTGAAGGATCTGGTCAAGCCCCGCGCGCAACTGGTTGTAGTCGCCCTCGCTGTAGCCTGAGCGGCGGCACATCGCGCCGAGGTACAGGTTGAAACCCTCGCGGCACTCCGGCGTGAACGCCAGCGTCAACTGGCTTGTGGCCGGGGCCAACTCAACGCCGAACTGCGGGTCCACTACGAACGCGGTCGCGCACGACGGGCACTTGTAGCGCCCGGTCTGGGAAACCTTGAATGACGCGCCGCAGTTGGGGCAAGCCACGATCTGCGGGTTGTCGCGCGACGGCGGCACATACTGGCCGGTGCCGGGGCGCGACCATTGCCCGGTCGCCGGGCGCTGCGGCTGTGCCTGCTGCAGCACGCCGGTCTGGCGACGCTGCTGCTGCCACTGGCCGGTGCCGGCGCGCTGTTGCTGCTGATACCCATAGCCCTGTTGCGGCGCGGGCTGTTGATACCCGCCGGTCGGCTGTCGTTGCGGCTGCTGCGGAAGCGGGCCTGTGGGCGGGCGCTGGGCCGGCGCCGCGTGGGCGGCTTGGGGCGCAGGGGCTCCGCCGTCGCCACCCTTGCTGGTGGCAAGGAAGTTCACCGCTTCGTCTTCGTTCGTGAAGATGCGGAAGAACGAGTTGAGGCCAAGCATGTCGAAGACGACCTTGACCTTCGGGTGGACGCGAATCAGCGCCAACCCGCCGCCAACCTTTTCGAGGTTGTCAGCGGTGGCAACCAGGCTGCCAAGGCCTGTGGAATTGACGTATTTGATGCCCTGCATATCGAGGACGAAGTTGGTGTACCCATCCTCTTGCAGTTGCTTGAGTTGCGACTCGAACGAGATAACCGTAGTGGCGTCGATCGCGCCTTCCACCACAACCCTGGCAGTGTTGGCCAAGGCGTCGATGGGGGTGATGTCAAAGCGCAGGTCGGTCAAGAGTGCTCCTTCGAAGTCTTACCGTGCGCAAAACCCACGAAAACGCAAGGCTCGCACACCCCCGTTACGGGGTTCGTCCAATGTCATGTCCCCTCAAAGGCCGAAGATCATCTGGCGTGTAAGGGATACATCGCGTGTGTTCTAGAGTCAACCGCAAACGATAGTTACGAGAATTTGCCCCGATTGCCAACCCACGCAGTTGGTTGCTCATGGCAATCCATGTAATACAATCTCTGTATCAGGTGAAGAAATGCAATCTTCCCCTGATTCACGGCCGGGCGTGCTGGGTGGCAAACGGCCTCAAACTGTTTCGCGGATTGCATTTCCGCATGGCGGGACCCTACCGGGACAGATCGGCTGCACCCCATGGTTCACGTACCCGACGAAGATGAGCAGGCGGCGGGCAAGGACGAGGAGATTATCTCCGTCGAAAGCTCGCCCGAGCCTGATTCAAACCGCCGTCCCACAGCCAAGAACCTCAAAGCAGGCGAGGGGCCACGCAGGACCACCAACGCAGTGGGCGAGCCGGGCGCGTCGCGCAGGCGCACCCAGATGCTTTCGCTTGAGCCGCCCAAGCGCAACCGCACCAACCAGATTGCGCGCGACTCGCGGCTGGACGGGGTGGGCGGCCCCAGCACGATATCGCAGCGCCAAAGGGCGCTAATGGGCAACATCGGGCGCGAGAAGACTCGTCCCGTCCCCAAGGGCCCGCAAGGCAAGACCACAACCAAGCCACAGTTGCGCCGCGGCGACGCGGGCAAGCCCATCGACATGGGTGGCAGCAACAAGAAGGTCATGGAGACGATGATCCAGCGTCGCAAGACGACGCGCATCATCCCCAAAGACGGCGAGCTTCAGGGCGACACGTCCCCGCTCGAAAGCATGAAGCCGATCAGTTCGCCGGCTGCGCCGATTGTTCCGCCGCGCGCGGAAGGCCGCTCGCCGCCGGGCAATGCGTCGCCGAGCGTACCGCCTGTGGTGAAGATGTCCGTGCCCCAGCCCAGCATTCCGCGGCGCCGCGACTCCGCGCCCACGCCGCCGGGCGCACGCGGCAACACGCTGGCTGGCGTAAGCGCCGAGGAGTTACTGGGCGAAGAAGGCCGCGCGCTGCTGCAACAAATGCGCCGCCGCGAGCAGGATGCCCAGCGCAACCCGACCATAGGTCAGCCGCACCGCCCCGGCACGCCGCTGGGGCCGCGCATGCATGATTCTTCGCTGGTGGCGTTCCAGTCGGCGGAGTACGCCGCTGAGCAGGCGATGGAAGAAGCCGCCACCGACGACGAGCTCGCGCCGCAGGGGAGCTTCCTGGCTGGCCCAACGCGCCAGATCCAGCGTGAGGTCACCCAGACGCCGATGCCCGCGGATGACGAGTACGGTGATCAACCACCGCCCGACGACCTTGGGTACGAGCGCGCGGTGGACTATGGCGACGTAGCCGATGATTCCGAGCAGAACCCGCAGGCGCGCGAATCCGCCGCCCAGGAAGAGATGGAGCAGCGCGCGGGGTATCTGCTGTGGCTGCAAGGCGTGATCACTTTCGAGGAAGTGCAGGAAGCGCTGGCGGCTGAGGATGATGTATCCGACGGCGCGCGCGAGCTGCTGCAACAGGGCCAGTTCACGGACCAGGAGACGCTTTACCGCTTTCTAGCGCGGCACGAGACGCTCTCGCCGGTTGATCTCGATAACATTCAACCGTCTGAGCGCGCGCTTGCGGCCCTGCGCCCAGCCATCGCACGCAGCTACCGCGTCGTGCCGCTTGAGCGTGTCGGCGAGTTGCTGCTCGTCGCCGCTGCATGGCCGTTTGACCCCAAGCGCCTGCTGGAGCTGCGCCGCCTGACCAGCAGTAAGGTCAAGCTTTTCATTGTCACCGAAGAAGAGATCGACAACGCGCTGGGCCGCTATTATCCGCAATCCAGCGGCGCGACGTTGCGCTCGCCGCCGGTGTCGGACCGCACCGACAGTGGCGACGACGACATCGACGGCATCACCGGCGAGGGCGACAAGCTCGAAGAGAACTACGATCCCACGCTGAGCGGCGAAGACAGCGGGCTGTACCGGCCGATCAGCGAGAATGCGTACTACCCCTCAGGTGACATCGGCCTGTCCGAGGTGGACGAGTCGGAGTTCGATTCGCACGCCGAAACCGGCGAGCACATCGCGCCGCCGCAAAGTGGAAACGACACCATCCGCGACACCGACCAGCACAGCGAACTGGACGAAGCCGTAGAGCTGGACCTGGGTGGTGAAAAAAAGCAAACGCCGCAGGCCGGGCCTGAGGACCTTGACCCGTTCGGCGAGTGATTCCCGATGGGACTCCATGTGGTAAGCTGTCGGCGATGACTGGTCGCCAGAGAAAGAGCGTCAATGCCTCCCGAAGATAGCAACGAGTTCTTCGGACATCTGAACCAGCCCGCAACGCCACGACGCCAGCGGCGGCCGTCCAGCGCCAACATGAAGCGCCCCACCAGCGGCGACTTCAAGCAGGTGCCGGACCCGTTTGCCGAAGAAGTCGCCGGCGAAGACCACCCGTTGAATCACAGCGGCCAGTCCACCGCGCTGCCGGAGCGCGGGCGGGCGCGCACACGCTCGGTGCGTGGGCCCGGCCTCAGCCCGGGCATCCCGAAGCTGCACGAGCAACAGCCGACGTCACGCGAGGTTCCACGCAGCGGCGTCGTGCTCACGCCCGGTGGCGTCAAGCGCGTGGACGACAAGCCGCCCAGCGCCGAAGTGCGCGAGGCGCCGATCCCGTCGGTCGCGGACGACACACCCGAGACCGACTTCCACGAGAAAAGCCGCGGCCGCAACGACCAGGACGATGTCAGCTGGGAAGAGTACGCAGCCGACGGGTTTCCCGCGATGGCCGCCGAGGAGTTCGGCGTAAAGGCGCGCCGCACCGACACCGGGCGCGTTGTGCCCGTGGCAGTACGGTCCGACCTGACCGAAGAAGCGCTCAAGGGCCGCAGCATCAAGGGCGGCGGCAAGGGCAAAGGCCGCGCGCCCAAGCCGATTAAGCCCGCGGCGCCGAAAAGCATCTGGGGCAAGATCGGCAACAGCCTGCGCCTGACACGGCCGGTGCTGGACGACGAAACCGACGAGCAGGAAGAGGCAACCCCCAAGCAGAAGACGCGCACAGGGTTCGCACGCTCCGGCAGCATGCCGTCCAAGGGCGGGCGCCGGAAGAAGACACCGCTCGGCATGGCGTGGAGCGTGGTCGTTGAGGTCGCCAAGATCCTGTTGCTGGTGCTGCTGCTGCGCGCCTACGTCGTGCAGGTAAGCCAGGTGCAGGGGCCCAGCATGGAAGGCACGCTGGCGCAGGGCGACCGCCTGGTGGTCGAGCGCATCACGCCGCTGATGTTCAACAACCGCGACAGCACGTGGCTGGCGTGGCTGCCGGGCTTTCTTTCGCCTGAGCTGCACCGCGGCGACATCGTGGTGATCCGCAGCCCGGAAGACCCGGGGCTTGAGCTGGTGAAGCGGCTGATCGCGCTGCCGGGCGACACGCTGAAGTTCGAAGAAGGCAAGCTGTGGCTGCGCCCAGCCGGCCAGGCAACGTTCGCCCCGGTGCGCGAGGATTACCTCAGCGCCGAAGACCTGAAGCGCGAGGACGGCACGTTCCGCTCGTACACGCTGGGCGACCTCGGCTCAGAGATCAACGAAGGCGAAGAAGTAATCGTGCCGCCGCAGCGTATCTTCGTGATGGGCGACAACCGCCTGCACAGCAACGACTCGCGCCGCTGGCTCGAAATCGACGTAAGACGCACCGAGCCAGCCAGCGTAGACCGCCTGTGGGCCCACACCAGCAGCGTAGAAGGCCGAGTAATCTTCAGAATCTGGCCCTTCGACCGAGTATGGCCCCCGGTAAAGTAGCGGCAACGTTCCCGTCGCCCATGCTAGATCACTAAGCCATGCGGCTTCCGCACGGGTGCTAAAGGCGTCTCGCGCGCAGATGACTCCGAGAGGCGGCACGTAAGCCAATTCACCCGCATTCGGCTATTCTACCCGGCTGCGCCAGCGCAACGCGGCGGCGGTAGTCGCCAGTAGGCCGACCAGCGCCAACCACGCCGCGGCGTGGTTTGACATTCGCACTTGAGAGTACGTGGAACCGGCGGGCAACACGGCGCAGCCCGTATCCTCGGCGCGATCTGCACGACTGGACTGCTCTTTGATCTTGAGCGTGATCTGCTGCTCTGACCAATCGCCGTTGGCGTCTTCAAGGCGAACGTTGAAGGCAAAGCTGCCTGTTGAGGTGGGGGTCCCGCTGACAGAACAGGTTGCGGAACTGGACGTTCCCAGCGTAAGTCCGGGCGGAAGCGCGCCGCCGATCACGGACCAACTGTAGGGAGCGCTTCCCTCTCTTGCCTGAAGTGCAGCCGTGTAGGGCACCTCTATGATCCCGGATGGCAGCTTCTCATTGGTGACGTGGACACCGTAAGACCACGCATCGTCAGTAAACCCGGTGTTTCCGCCACCGCCCAGTATCCAAAGGCGGTGGTTGAAAATCACCGAGGTGTGCGCAGTCCGCCCCGCCCAGGGCGCGTGTTCCAACTCCCGAGTCCAGTTCGCCCCATCCGCGGAAGACCACACGTCATCGAACGCGTAGTTGTTGATTTCGCCGCCCATGACCCAGATCCGGCCCCCATACACGGTCGCGGTATGCACCTGTCGTCCTTGCCAGGGCGCGGCGGGAGTCACTTCGGTCCAATTGATGCCGTCGGGCGACGACCAGACGTCGCTTTTGAGTTGGCCGTCCGCGCCACCGATCACCCAGAGTTTGTTGTCGAAAACGACCGTTGCGTGCGTGGACCTCGGAGACCAATTGGCCGCAGCCACTTCCTGCGTCCAATTGACGCCGTCCGTGGACGACCACACGTCATTGAAGGCGTAGAAAACTGGAGGTTGGAACGACCACCCGCCTATGACCCAGAGCTTGCCGTTGAACACCGCCGTTGTGTGATGAGCCCTGCCCGTCCACTGCGCCGCCGGCGTCTCCTGCTGCCAACTCGCCCCGTCAGCTGTAGACCAGACTTCACTGAGGTAAACGTTGGACTGGTTGCCGCCCAAGAGCCACATCTTTCCGCCGAAGTCTGCGACGGTTGCTCCGCTAAAGCTCCCCCAAGGCGAAGAGGAAAACTCTTCCACCCAGGTTGCCCCGTCGGTCGATGACCACAGGTCGTGCAGTGTTCCGCCGTCGTCCCCGTTAAGCACCCACAGTCTGCTGTCAAAGACCGCCAAATTATGGAACCAGCGCTTGGTCCACGCGCCACCGCTTGTCTCTTTCCGCCAACCCGCCTGCGCACCAGCGCTGGCGGCCAGCAGGAGGATCACGATCAGGGACAACAAGCGCATTGGCACAGGTCCGTCAGGATCTCACTCTGAGCCACGATAAGTACCGGACTCAGTGGCCCTAATTCAGGCGGTAGCACTAGTCTACGGAAACACCGTGCTTTCGAAAAGTCCAGAGGGATCAGCTGTGAATCTCGTCCCTCCCAAGAACAGCCATGAACCTGGGTCGTAGGCGGTCAGGGCATTGACACGATCGTGAATCGAGCTCGTGGGGTTGGGCGCCCAGCTGTCCAACACTCCCGTGGCTTTGTTGAATGCAGCGACCCCTCCACGCGTCTGCCACGTACCTGACCCTGTCCAGATGTGGGTAAAGTTGCCACCGACCACCAGCTTCCCATTTGCGAACGCGAGCGACATGCCGCGGTAGGTTGTTACAGTGTCGCCTGCGCTGATGTCGAACTGGTGGTTCTGCGTGGAGATGTCCCAGGCGGCTGCAACCCGGTTCCCAATAAAATGTGGGGGTCCCCCGAAGTAGAAGATAGGTCCCCCGAGGGCTCCGGCGGCATAGATGATCCCTGTGGTGCTGTCGATTTCCAACGCATAGACAATCTCCCCCGCCCCAAGGCCGAGGTCGAAGCTTTGAGTGATTGTGCCGCCGCAGCGCATCTTCGTGATGGGCGACAACCGCCTGCACAGCAACGACTCGCGCCGCTGGCTGGAAATCGACGTAAGACGCACCGAGCCAGCCAGCGTAGACCGCCTGTGGGCCCACACCAGCAGCGTAGAAGGCCGAGTAATCTTCAGAATCTGGCCCTTCGACCGAGTATGGCCGCCGGTAAAGTAGCGGCGAGGTTCCCGTCGCCGCTTCGGTTCCCACGTCACCTCCGGTCAACGAGATTCACCGACCCTGTTTAGGCTGTGCGACTGCTCGATCTGTAGGGTGCGCGCTCAATCGTCCTCTTCGGAAGGCATCTTGTAAGGCCCTTCCACCGCCTCCAGAATTCGCCGGTAACAATCCAGCAAAGCAGATACGTGCTTGGGATCAAGTTCAAACAGGGTGGCGGTGCTTCGGCTGGTGGGTATGAACACTCGCGGAGGCGGCCGAACGGGTTCGACTTCCGGATCCCAAGGAAGGGTAATGCACAAGTGTATGGTACCGTCCGTGCGTGGCCACTCTACAACACCCCCGTTAGGATCGTTCAAATTGACGTGAAGGATCGCGAGAGCCCTTACATTGGCGTAACCCAGCCGACGCCGCAGTGCGTCGTTCCATTTCCCCCCTTCAATGGCTTTGACCAGAATGGGATGAAACTCCGCAAGCAGGTCATCAAGTTGCTTCCTTAAGTTGTCTGTAGCGCGCTCGTATTTTCCCCAATCTTCAGGGTCATTCAAGTCTCGCCACCTCCTCACTCCACTATATGCAAACTGGAATCTCGGGTCGCCAAAGTGAAGAGGTTCAGCGCGGGGACCGGCACCGAACGTACCGTCCCCCCAATTATCGGACGCAATTGCGGTGATCCCATGGATCGAGTGTATCAAGTTGCCGGGCGGAACCTCGTCAAAGAACGTTGGGTCCACTGAAACAACGAACCCGGCCCCGCCCCACAGCGCGGAATCATTCAACGTGGCGGCGGGATACCGGATTTCAATCCCGGGATGGGATGATGCGCAGCCAACAGCAAGCATACTGGTGATCAACGCCCACTTGACCATCCTAGCTCCCTGGCTTGTTGAACCGCGGGTCTTCACCAAGTTCCAAAGCGATTGGATTTTCATACTCAACCACCGCATCGTACTCGCCCTGATCTTGAAACCATGCTCGTTTAGCGGTCCAGTCCAGCCCACCAATGTTCCCGGAAAAAT
Organism: uncultured Planctomycetaceae bacterium; assembly: GCA_964571035.1. Classification (GTDB taxonomy): domain Bacteria; phylum Planctomycetota; class UBA8742; order UBA2392; family UBA2392; genus JADJRK01. The sequence continues at coordinate 12,068 of CAZNBU010000010.1, forward strand.
CGAGCAAGTCCGGCCCATCAGGTACTTTCATAGCAATTCTTAGATTTCCCCTACACGCCTCGATCGCGTGACCGAGTTCGTGGGCGATGAATCGGGGCGCACTGAAAGGAACCTTACGGCCATTTCTTACCCAAACACCATTTCCACGGTCCCATACTTCTATCAGCCCCTTGCTCTTGCTTGCGGATGTTACCAATCCGTCATCAATGGAAATCCACCCGCCAGTCCCTCTCCCCGTTCCTACGACTTCGTTTTGCTCAATCGTGGGGCCGATGCCATGAATATTCTCCCATGACTTCGGGGGCGTTCCCGCTGGCCTCGCATCCGCCGGAAAGGCGTCATCGATGTAGTACGGTGTATAGTGTTCAAGACTGCGTTCGGTGATCGTGACGCAGCAACCACCGCACATGATGTTGCGCAGCAACTGCCTGCCGTTTGCGTGCGCACCGTCATTGCCGCCTTCACAGAACGTTCGCGTCGGGAGGATCCACTTCGACTCCCCACCCTTCGGCGCCACCCCGTCCGGCCAATCGAAATCCCACGGGTCCGAGCCGGAGCGAACCGTGTTGCCGGCAATCTCGCGCAGGGCGTTCATGATGCCGTCAGAATACGTTGTCCCACTTGCATGGCCGTCCACGCGTAGCCCGCCCGTCAGGGCTATCGCGACGACAACCGGGTCAGACGGCCTATCCAACGGACCAAAGGTCCTGTCGGTTATCCGGATCGTCACGGGAAGAGGATTGGCCTGACCCCCACCAACAATCTGGCTCAAGAAGTACGAGGCGATACTCCGGCGAACCTTCGCATCTTCGGTTACACGAAGAAGGAAGCGAATCGGCCGCGAACCACAAGGTTCCAGTACCGAGTCGAACTTATCGAACCATTTTCCCTTCCCCTTTCCCAACGGCTTTTCGAACGTTCCTTCTTTTCGTTCACCCTTGTCGCGCTCGCTCTCGGATGCCGCACTGTCCAGTGGGAGGAATTCCAGTGGGCTTCCGTCAAAGACGTCCGTGCCCGCTGTAAGGCTGAAATCCATGTCCTCAGTGTTCGGGCCGTCGAAGACAATTCGTAGGCCCAATGTTTCGGGGAGAGGGGCAAAAGTACGCTGTGAGTTTCTGCCAGAAGGTGTTGTTCTCTCAATGCACCCTCCGAGTTGCGCGATGTCAGCGCGACGCGCGTTGACGTAGCCGGGCACAGTCCTCCCGCGACGATCCGCCAACCCAGGTAACAACTCGATGTTATTGGAGCAGGGCGCTTTAAGGACTTTGACGCGAATATAGCAGACTGTCGCTACGTCGTCGTTGGCGCTTGCGGGCCATTTCGCCCTGATCCAGTAGTTGTCGTCCGGATCGTCGGGGTTGTTCAGCTTGGCGCTGCTCGTGGCGCGAAACGCGAACAGGATCACCGCCTCGCAAGGTACCGGGTGCTCCTCTGTTCTGGTCCTTAGGACATTTTGCATGGTCAACACCTTGACCCAGTTGTCTAGGTCAAAGTCAGGCTCTACGATGTGACCGTACTGAACCAGCTTGAACTCGATCGGCGACCTACCAGCCGAGAACGGCCTTCCGTTGCGGTCGCATGCTTGAATAATCCATGGATGTGCAGGAACCGGCTGTGCTTTGGGCGATTCTGGATCGGTAGGGTCGTAGTTTGACCTTAGCGTGTAGCGACCGCCGTGAGGCTCGGGGTCAGCTGTAGTAACCGTAGCCTCCTTGTACTCTCTCGCGACTTCACCCTGCGGAATGTTTGGGTCTATATCTTGATCCGTTTCGTTGGCGCCCCAAGTGATCAGTTGGCATCGGCATCGATCTTCTCGACTGCCGCTGCGTCTTTCCGCATCAAACCCATTCTGTTGCGGACCTTGACGGTTTCCGTTCTGGTCCAATATGACCCCAAGATCGGCAAGCGTCGCTCCATCGCCGCCCGGAGGGACAACGGCTCCAAGGTAGACGACGGTGGTCAACTGTGAGTTGTCCTCTTGTTCGGCCATCTATCTGCCTAAAAAACCCTTCTAACCCGCTGGAGACAGTACAGAGTTTCCCAACGCGCTCTGACCAAGCGGTCCGTCATCGATCGGGACCACATCGGCCAGAAAAATAGCTCCCGTGCCGTTTGGCGACATTGTCTCTTGTCCACCCGGCACCGACGACGCTTGGCCACTTCCGGCGCTGGATTCTCCCGCGCCGGGCCAGTCCCAAGGGTTGAGGCTGGCGAACGGGAAGTCCGAGTACTGGCCCCCGCCTTCAGACTGCTCGGGTGTTGTAATGGGATCTGGAAGCGGAATCGGCCCGGGGGGCAAATCGTATGGCCCCGTCCCCGGATCCTGTACGGGGTCGTCTATCGGGTCGTCGGCGGAAGGAATGTCCTCACCCTCGCTCGGCACGTTGGGAACCGACACCGGCGGCGCTTCCCATGGGTTCCCGCCACCGCCGCTACCACCGCCGCTCGTAGGACTGCCCGGGCAACTTGGCGGAATCGGCACCATGTGACTTGGGAACATTTGGTTCCACAGATACTGCGGGTAGGTTACTTCGTCCTGACCCTCCGGGAGCGTGCCGTAAGGCGTGTACACGGAGCTGCCGGTCTTGGGCAATCGCGAAAGCAGCACCGTGCATGTTTGAGGGTAGCTCTGCGTCAGGTACGGCATTGTTCACCTTTGCTCGGATCGCTTGCAACTCGCGTTTGAATCTTGTGTTGCGCTCAACAAGCGCCGGGAATGGGCGCCCATGTGGTTGCGATGTACGTGCACGGGCCGCGGGTGCCACGTTTCACGCGCCCGTTCGGTGTGGCCCCCGCCCGCATTGTCGGGTTCGACGTGGTCCGTGCCTGCGCGGCGCGGGGCATGGTGCTTATGTCCGGCAGCGGTACATCGGACCCGGTGCCGGATATCTCGATTTTCTGTCCACCGCATCCGCAACCGTTGATAGCCATGACTGAAATCCTCCGTTCCAAACCCTTCGCCAGTCAACTACGGAACCGTTTGTAGACGATTGGCTGGCGTTTGTCTTTCAGTCCTTCTTTTCCGGCGGACCGTAGGTCGCTACCAACCGACGGTTTGCATCGAAAAACGACAGTCCAAGGCGACCGTTCTGCTGCGCTCCCATGTGGAGGCGGGCCTCTTCCTTCCTTTCGCCCATTGAGAGCCACGACATCCAGGGCCCCTTCCCCTCATCACTCCTGGTAGCTTCAAGTGTCACAATGATCTCCCCGGCATCGTCGTACAAGTAGAGCCCATTCCCGCTGGCGTCGCAGGCAAGCCAAGCTCGGCGAATCCACTCATGATCCCCTTTTGACTTGTGGTCAAAAGACAAGTCGCTGCACGACAAAGTAGAATAGGATGCGGAGTCCCCCTCGGTTTGCCCCCCTCGGCTGACAGTAATCGACGTTGGTGAAATGGCTGCAGAGTCATGTTCCTTCGCAATCTGGAGTTGATGCTTGCTGTAGTCGAAAATGACTGCTTCCTGCCACTGAGTTTCGAATTCAGTCAAAACAACGAGTCGATTCCCTCTAACCTCAATTCGCACAGCGTCCTCTCCATCCTCATCAACGAGAATGAACCGCGCTGCTCGCAAGACTTTCGGACTATCGGATTGGTCGCCGGAAACGACAATGGCAGCGCACGCTGTAACTACGCTCGTGCATATACACAGGATCAAGATTTTCATAGACACCTTCCAATCGCGCGAAGGATCGACCGCATTCAATCCCAAAGAGTCTTTCCGCTTACGTATCGCGAATCTTTCTGCTGCTCCCCAATTCCGGTCGCTGGCTTGGTCTCACCCCAATCTTTCTTTCCCAAGCCCTCTAAATCTCGCTCCTTGTCGTCAGGGAAGTTTTTCGGTGGTTTGAACTCGTCGATTCCGTCAGGCACGATCCACATGATCGGCTTCGTCTTTTCCTTTGTCGGGTCGTCATCATACTCGACCTGGAACAACCCCGAGGTCCCGCGCACCGTGGCGTTGGCGAGCCTTCCGAGCGACGCAAGAAAGTCATGGTTTGCTCCCCAGCAAACCCAGAGATTGATCGTAGCGTCGGCGCACAACGCATCCTCAAGCAAAATACCAAACTGTTCCGCCGAAGTGCTGCCCTTGTATGCGGTTACCTGCTCTTCGCCGATCTTGAATCCACCCATCTTGTCTTTTAGATCAAACATGCCATGAGCATGGATCGTGAGATGTTTGATACACTTTCCTGGCCCATCCGGCTTCTCGGGCTTGATAATGGTGGCCAACTCTTTGAACAACTCCTGAATGGACTTCACGCCGCGAATAATTGGCGCCTTGCCCGAAGCGGTCTTGAAGAACTCCGCATCCTTCTTGAACAGCAGGGTAGGTTCTTCGGTCTGTTGCCCCAATCTTGCTTATTGGCGTCATATAGTACGACGTGATCTATCTCGGTCCAAGGTTGCGTGCCCTCGGACTTGAGTCGATCCTTGACGCTCAAGCGCCATTTGTATGCGGGGTTCGTCGCGATGTCTTCGGCCGGATTCATTGTCATGCGATTGTAAACTCGCCGCTTCCAAGCTTTGTACAGGTTGATTCGGCGGGTCCGCCGCTCCGCATCAGTCTCTTTTTCGTCCTCGCCGTTCTCTCCCTGTTTGGCTTGAAGCAGCGTATTCCCCAATCGCAGTCCACCAATGCCGGGTGGCCCCGGCGGGACGACTTCTGGGAGGTAGATGGTGCGGCTATTCATTGAACCACGACCTCAACGGAAACGACCTGATCACCCAAGGGGCTACTCTGGGGCGCTGAAGTGGCTCAGCATGCTCAGCGCCCTTTCGGCGCCTACCGCGATTCCTGCTGGCCAGGTTACCCAGGTGGTTGCAATTGTGTTCGGCTCTTGGCCCGCGCCGTCGGACCAGTCGCCCATGGTTGTGCGCTTGACGAACATAGTGCCCTTGAGCCTCTCAGGCACAATGCCGGTCACGCCGCGTGTGGGGCCGGCTTTGCCGTCGTCGCCCAGCACCATGAAGTAAAGGCGCTGCAAGTCTGAGCCATCGCTTCCAGCGCCCTCCAGCTTGTCGTTGATCAAGATTGGCGTGCCGTTGAAGGCAGGCGCTTGGCCCGCAACCATCTGGCCGAGCGCAGGATCGTACCACTGCCACGGAACCATCGGCGGTTCATACCCGTTGGCGCGACACAGTTTGTTGTACCAGAGAAGGATGCGCGTGGTGGCCATAATGATCGTCGGGCGGCCGTCGTTGGAGCGCACCTCATGGTAAGCGGCGTCCATGGCGTCGAGTGTCAGAGGCGCCCCGCTAAGGGGCGTCTCGATGCCCAATCCGGGCAGCACCGTGTCCAGCCACGCGAAGAATCCGTACAGAGCCGCGCGCAAAGCCAAGGCGTATTCGGCGGGATCGGACTGGTCGTAACGGTCCAAGTCGGCGACATTGATCTTGTACACCGATATGAATTCGTTTAGACCGAACGCAATGTCGCCGGCGCCGCCGGAACTGTCCGCCGCGGCTGAGCCGTCGTTGATGATCGCGGCGTTGGTTACCGCGGTGGTCCGACGCGCGTACCTGATCGAATCCCCATCGATGCCGAGAAAGGGCCAAACTCGGGCGATTTGCAGAATTGTCGGATCGTTTTCGATCAACCACCGCGCGGTGGGATGGTTCATCAAAAGGTTGGCATTGGTAAACGCCATGGCTTGCCCTCCGCTCGGAAATGCGCAAACAAGCCTACGTCGCCAACATCACGTCACCCACCCCATTTGAGTCACAGATTCGTCAGATTTCGCGTGCGCTTCTGACACACTCTTGGTAGAATAATAGCGGCCAGGATCTCCTCGGGGCGTGCGCTATGGACCGATGGCGTCCTTCACCTCCTTCAGGGTTTCGTCTAGCAGCCTTTGGGCTTCGGCTTCGTATTGCTGGGCTCGGGCGCTGTACTTTTGCTTGAAGTCTTCGTCCTTTATGCCGGGCAGGTTGATCCACATGTTCTGGACTGCCGCTTTCACGCAGGCGTAAAGGCTTAGCGCGCCTACGCCGCAGTCGCTGATTGCGTGCTTGTTGCCTACCTTGGCTACTTCGGCGACAACCCTGAACGCCTCGATGCCCGACAGCGCCGTCTTGTCCGGCGTCAGCGTGGCGCCGATCAGCGCTTTCTGCATGGCGGCTGTGCGCGCGGCCTTCTGCTCGTCGGTGTCCTTGGGCAGCTTGCCGGCTTCCCCGAACGCTTCGAACGCGAGCGCGTCCTCGGCGAACAGCGCCAGCATGTTTGCGCGCATCGGCGCCAGCTTGGCGAGCGCGCCGGTCACGATGTCCTGCACTTCGGCGTACTTCTTCTTGCCCACCGTCAGGTTGGCGACCATCTCGCCCAGCGCGATCCCGGTTGCGCCCAGCACAGCCGCCGCCGCGCCGCCACCGGGCGTCGGGTTAGC
>CAZNBU010000011.1:0-18415 GCA_964571035.1 uncultured Planctomycetaceae bacterium
TTTGGTGTACGTCAGGTGCACCAAGGCGTCGCTGGTGTTGCGGAACACCTCCACTACCGGCTTGAACCCTTCCTTGCCTGTTTCCTCGTTGCGCGACCACACCCAGTCGCCGACCGCGATTTCTTCGATTGTCTTAGCCGCCGCTCCGCCGTTCTCATCACAGACTGGCACCAGTGTTCCCGCCACGAAACAGGCGGGCTCACCCATCCTCCGCGCCGTGTTCGCGACCTCGTCGCTGTTACGAGTTACCGTCCGCGCGGCGTCCCCAGCCTCATCGCTGTTCTTAAGCAGGGTCTTCACCACTCGCGAACTTCTCCGCAAGTGGTTGGTGGCCCCGGTGACGTTGCCCAAGATCGGGATCGCCGCCGACAGGTCCATCAGGCCACCCGCCGTATCCCCACGCAAGAACGATATCCCCGCATTGAAGATGTCCGCTACCTCGCCCGCGATGGGCACCTGCCCAGCAACGCCGAGGGCGGTCTGGAACTCGTCTGGGTTCTTGACTGCCCAATCGCCGACGGATGGACCCGGATCGAGGTTCTCATCCATCCAATCGCCGATTTTCTTGCCTAAGCCCCAAAGTCCCATGGCGTCAACTAGAGCATTCTTGGAGCGACCGTCCTCACTGCTCACCATCAGCCCATCCGGGTCGTAGTAGCGCGCCGGATTGGCACCGGTGTAGGTGTACAGATTGTAGAACGGGCTGGCGATCGGGTCCGGAGATGTAAACCGCATCAGGTTCGGGTCGTAGTGCCGGTGCAGCGTGTAGTACAGGCCGGTGAAGTTGTCCTCCTCCTGCCGCCATTCCGTGTCGAGCCACTGCGTGATCCCGAACTCCTGCCACCCCGCGTACGGGCTCTCCCAGCGGTAGCCCGCGTACAGGCAGCGCGTGCCCTGCGCCGCCACGAACTTGTCCAGCGTGCCCGTGTTCTGCTGCGTGCGCCGTACGCCCGGCGGCGCGTAGATGCGGTAGCGCACGCCCTGCTGCGCGATCTGGTCGAACTTGCCGCCCACGCTCAGCTTGTGGTTCTGCACGTCCACGTCCACGATCGGCGCGTACGCCTGCACGTTGATGTTCGGCTGCAGGATCCAGCCCACCATCTGCTCGCTGATCGCGGCGTACGGGTGTGGCGTGAGCACCGTCAGCCCCGAGGGCGCGCCGCCCGATACCGTCGGCGGCATCACCGGCGCCGTCGCCGACTGGTCCCACACGGCACCAACCGTCCAGGGTAGAAGTTGTCAAAGAACTGCATCCTCGCGCCTCTATTTCCGAGGCACGGTCCGCACTTTCGCCTTTCTCACGCGGTCAAGCAATGCGGCGGACGGCGGCTTATGTTTGGGGTAGGCGACTGCTTCTTTCATGGCGTCCACCGTCATCTCGCTGTCCATACGCTCCACCCATTCATTCGCCTGCATGGCGTCAAAGGGCATTTTCTTCCTCGCGAAATACTCTCCGGCGAGCCGAATGGCTTCTCGAATTGATTCGATAATGAAGCGTTTGGCGTAGAGCAAGAACCCCTCATCCCGATTGTAGGCATTCTCGCCGCTGACAAACTCGGTGGGGACTTCAATTTCAACCAAGAGGTACCCGTATCTCTTATAATATCGAAAAACTCGCACACCTGTAAAGTCCGGCACCCCAAGATCACCCGGCACGTGAAATACACAGCGAACTGAAATTGGTAGGTCCCGGGTTGGTCGATCCACCAATGCAGTCAGTTTGAGGAAAACCTCTCCGGTTCCACCCTTTACCACTTCGCTGACGCTGATCATTATTACTAATCCTTCCAGTAGCTTCCGGCGTAGCGTTCCTTATTCAAACTTCCTGGAATTCTTCGAATATGCTCTCGCTCGAGTCTGAGCATGTCGCGTCTACTCCCGGTTGCAATCTCCTGTATTCGCGCATTGTGCTTCGCCAAGTATCGCTGCGAATACCGTGTAGCAGGATTCTTGGTCACACCCCACTTGAGCAGAGCGCCCGTATCTTTGTCAACAAGCTGATAGAACGTCGTCTCGTGGTTGTGCAACGCGCTGACGGGCCGATTGGTACGCGTCCACCGCGCCGGTCCCGTGCCGCCATTGGACGGCAGCTTGGCATAGACCCGATTCCCGTTGAATTTAACGGCCGTGTACTTCGGTCCCTTCACGGTACTTGGCGCGGCGCGCGAAGGCATCAGCTTTGGTGCAATCGGAGCCACAGCCATCGTGGCGTAGCTTGCCATCGCGAAGCCGCCCTCGACCCAGCGCGCGTTGCGTTCCTGTTGGGTCAACTTCGTGGCGCTCACTGAATCAACGCCGTGCCATGCCTCGCCAAAGCTCGTGACGCCCGCGATATCGGACGCCATCAACGTCATGGTCGTTGTAACCGCATCGTAATCGCTTGCCCCTGATTCCACCATCAGCTTCATGCGCGCATCCGCGTTCGCGTTGGCGGAAGTCGTCGCCTGCAATATGCGGGGTTTCTCGCCACCCAGAGCCCAGTTGCCGAAATCCTCAATCAAACCCATTGGCGCCATGTCGGCACCGCCGCCGGCAATTCTTCCGAGGCCCGTAAGCCAGCCGTTGCCGCCGAACCAGTTGTCCAGAGTTTCAAATTCACCGCGGAATCGATCCCCTATCGAACTCAACCCATCCGGGTCGTAGTACCGCGCCGGGTTGCCGCCTGTGTAGCTGTACAGGTTGTAGAATGGGCTGGCGGCTGGGTCCGGGCTGGTGAAGCGCATCAGCCAGGGGTCGTAGTGCCGGTGCAGCGTGTAGTACAGGCCTGTAAAGTTGTTGTTCTCCTGCCGCCACTCCGTGGCCAGCCACTGCGTGATGCCGAAGTCCTGCCACCCCGCGTACGGGCTCTCCCAGCGGTAGCCCGCGTACAGGCAGCGCGTGCCCTGCGCCGCCACGAACTTGTCCAGCGTGCCCGTGTTCTGCTGCGTGCGCCGTACGCCCGGCGGCGCGTAGATGCGGTAGCGCACGCCCTGCTGCGCGATCTGGTCGAACTTGCCGCCCACGCTCAACTGGTGGTTCTGCACGTCCACGTCCACGATCGCCGCGTACGCCTGCACGTTGATGTTCGGTTGCAGGATCCACCCGATCATCTGCTCGCTGATCGCGGCGAATGGGTGCGGGGTGAACACCGTCAACCCCGAGGGCGCCCCGCCCGACACCGTCGGAGGCGACACCGGCGCGGTCGCCGCCTGATCCCACGTGCCGCTCTGGCTCTCGTGCGCCACATCCCGGTTGCCGTCTATAAAATACCACTTGCCGGGCAATTCAGTTGTCAAAGAATCTGTTGCTCGCTAGATTCACCGGCTCTGCCTCGGCGCGCCAGCACGGCTTCACGCAGGCAGGCAGTGATAATCTGGGCTTCCACCTCTGACGTTCTACCTAAATGCATGAATCCATGAAAGTCGACGATCTCGCCATGCACTTCCTGATCGAATCGCCCGCGTCCTCGGTAATCCGCGTACGCCCCACCGGAAACACTGCCCTTCACCGCCTCTTGAGCGGCACGAAAGTCTTCCCGAAAAGCAAGAAAGTTCTCATCGTTGTCGGGCAACTTGATGTCGTATTCCTTGCTGGCCACAAACAGCATGGCATTCGTCATCTTCACCTTGGACACGTCCACATTTTTCGTGCTACAACGGATCCAGCGCACATCCTTGAACGTGCCCGTGAAGACACAGTTCTCGAGGGCGCAGTCTCGAAAGACGATATTGTCGAGCTTCATATCAAGAAACTGGCAGTTCACGAATGAGGTCCTGAGCGGCCCAAACCCTTCCCCCCACATGCACTCTTTGAACGTACAGCCGCTAAAAATTGTTTTGAAGGTTCCTCCGCCAATCGACCCATTAAGGGCCGTTCTTTCAAATATACAGTCACAGAAAGCCGCGTAGCGAACAATTGATCCCGACCAATCACAACTTATGAATCGACATGCGTCAAACCTCGGTCGCCATAACATTCCGCCAACTCGTGTACATCCGAAGTCCCGATCAACGAACTCGATATTTTTTAGCTTACGCGGATATGTCCACTTCGCTGGCGGTCGGCATCGCGTTACTTCTGCGGTTCCATAGGCCCGCAGCGCGTCAAGCTCTTCCTTAGGTATCTCTCGGACCATGGTTTTTTTAATGTATCAAAGGAAAGAGTTGCCTGTTTCCAAATGGCATGCCGGGATGTACGTACCTGTTTACGTGTCTGCCCCATGCTCCTCTTGTCGTCATGTCCCACGCCCGGCCAGTCACTAGATTTTCAAAGTCCGCCCCACGGCTGCCATTCACTTTCAACTTACTAAATCCCCAGGCACCACTCTTTTGCATGTCTCGCACTCGAGCTTTCGCAATGTAGTCAATTACGTTGCCACGGGCTGTTGCGCGTGCCGGCGCGTACACGCTGTTTACGGCCGTGTTGACGTGCCCTTTTCCGGCTCCCATCGAGATTAGCGTCGCTTCATCTCCTTGCTTCAACAGCAGATCCACCTGCCTAGTAACGCGACTGTGCTCCCTGGCTAGCCTCCAGCCCCTGACCTTATCCCCTATCCAGCCGATGGGGTTCCTCGATCCTACCGCCCGATTTACTGGCGACGGAGCAGCCCGGACAAGGGTATTTTCCGCCGCGCGGGCGGCTATCTTGGGCGCTAGCTGCCTCACCGCCACGCGACCCGGCACCGCCGCGCCGCGCATCATCACGAGGCTGACGCCGACTTCGGCACTGATCCAGCCCGCTTTGAAAAGCGGTGAATCGGCGTTGGCGCCAGCTCGCGCGGCGTGTTGCTCCGGCGAAACGAATGCGCCAAAGATTCCGACAGTTAACGCGTTTGCGCCGCCGTAGGTCGCACCCGCAGTCGCGTCGGTGACGCCCTGGCTTGCAGCCTTGCTGACTCGCTCATACTGCCTTACCGTCGAACGCTCTTCGTACTTCTCGGTGAGGAAGTCGTCTTCGTCGAAGTCCTCGCTGTGATAGTACGCCTCATCCTCCATGTCCTTGAGTTCTCGGAATGGATCTAGCCCATCCGGGTCATAGAACGCTGCCGGGTTCCCCCCCGTGTAGGTGTACAGATTGTAGAACGGGGAGGCGATCGGGTCCGGGCTGGTGAAGCGCATCAGCCAGGGGTCGTAGTGACGGTGCAGGGTGTAGTACAGCCCCGTGAAATTGTTCTTCTCCTGCCGCCATTCGGTGGCGAGCCACTCCGTGATGCCGAAGTCCTGCCAGCCGGCGTACGGGCTCTCCCAGCGGTAGCCCGCGTACAGGCAGCGCGTGCCTTGCGCCGCCACGAACTTGTCCAGTGTGCCCGTGTTCTGCTGCGTGCGCCGCACCCCCGGCGGCGCGAAGATGCGGTAGCGCACGCCCTGCTGCGCGATCTGGTCGAACTTGCCCCCCACGCTCAGCTGGTGGTTCTGCACGTCCACATCCACGATCGGCGCATACGCCTGTACGTTGATGTTCGGCTGGAGAATCCAGCCCACCATTTGCTCGCTGATTGCGGAGAACGGGTGCGGGCTGAACACCGTCAACCCCGAGGGCGCCCCGCCCGACACCGTCGGAGCCGACACCGGCGCTGTAGCCGCCTGGTCCCACGTGCCGCTCTGGCTCGCGTGCGCCACGTCCCGGTTGCCGTCTATAAAGTACCACTTGCCCGGGCCTACGTAGTCGGTCAGCCCGATGTCCAACACCAGCAGCTTGGTGAACAACCCGGACGGGCCGGTGGCTGTGCCCACCACGATCGTATCCACGAAGTCGGTCGGGCCCGCAGGCCCGGGGCCGAGCTTGACGTTGACCGGCTTCTCCAGATACGGGACGATTGAAGTGCCCGGCGCCCAGGTCAGCATCCACGAGCTGTCGAACGGCGCGGTGTCCACAATGATCTCCTGCACCGCCACGCCCATGCTGGGGTTGGGCGGGGCGGCCCAACCGTTGCCCTGGAACATCGCCGATGCGGCACTGTCCATCACGCCCTTGACCATCCCCTCGCGAAGATCATACACAGCCGCCAGGTGCTTCTCGCTATCCGCCCACCCGTCCGCCAGCAGATAGCCCGGGTCGTGGATGACGAGCGCGCCGGCTGTGTGCCCAATCACCGTGGCGACGAGGTACATATCCAACCCGTCCGACAGCGACGTGCGGTTGACCAGGCGTAGCTCGCACCCGACCAGCTCGTTAACCATAGTAACGCCGCCGCTGAGCCCGACCACGCTGATGTCGGCATGGGTGGTCTGCCAGCTTCCGTGGCGCGAAATGCCGCTGATCCAGCGCCCGTCCAAAGCCACGGGCGCGTGCAGCGGCGCGCCGTATTCGGTGTAGTCGTACTCCGCAAGACGGTCGCCCCAGGCCGAGGTAGTAGCAATCGTGCTGCCCAACGAGTCCTCGTGCAGGAATCGATAGTGCGGCATGGCGTCTTCGCAGTAAGCCACCAGCTCCATCACCCGCTTGCGGCCAATCCCGCCGCCGACCGCGCCAAGGCCGTACGTGTGCTGAATGATCTCCACCGCGATGGCGTAGTCATTTTCGTAGCGGTAGGTGACCTCGGCCGCGCAATCCGCACCCTGGCCGTCGCCGCCGAACCCTATGTTGGGCACGAAAATCGTGCCGCGTTCCGGCCCGCGTGCCTGCGGGTCGCCGGGGAAATCCACCTGCAGCACCATGCGTCCGAAGCAGTCATACTCCATGCGCCGCAGCACGGTGTTGGCGCTGTCCCTGACCTTGATGATCTGGCCGCGATAGTTGTAGGTGTATTTGACTTTCTTGGTATCGTCTTTGGACAGCCATCCCATCTGGGTGTAGCTGAATGACCCAAGCGAACTTGTGTTGCTGTTGGTGGCGCTGTCAACCACGTTGCGATTGTCGTCGGCGATACTGAGCTTGGTTTCTGAGATCATGCTCCCGCTGACGAAGTCCTTGTACTTCTCGATGTTGTCCACGGTGTCAAGGTTGTAGGTACGCCGAGCCTGGTGCGGAATGTTGTTGGCAACAGGGTCAAGAAACGCGGAGCCGCCGACGTCGAGATTGGTATCCGGCAGGACGCCTGCATTGAGGTCTACGACGTGGCCGTCCAGCGACGCCCGTACGCGATTTGCAAAGTCATACTGCCGCACACGCGTGAATCCGCCCTGGTGGATCCGGCGCTCCATGACAGGGTTGCCCGATCGGTCGTAGCGTATCTGTACCGCGGAAAACGGCTTAAACCCTAACGCCTCAAGCTTGCCGTGTTCGACCTGCTGGATCGCGCCGCGTTCGTCGCGGTGGAAGCGCGTGCCGAACTCGGTTTGGGACCCCGAAGGCGGTGTGATCTCTTCAGGCGGCGCGGGCGCGCGCAGCCGCCGCGTTTCGGCCTTGCCGGCCGAGTTGTAGCGCGCCGTCAACTGCTCGTACACGAACTGGTACAGGATCATGGGGTCCGAACCGCTTACCGTGTGGTCAAAAATGCGGTTGGGCCACAACCCGAAATAGGAGCGCCCGATCGACCTGCTGTCCCAGTAGGCGAGGCTCACTTCCCGTCCCAGGGCGTCGTAGGTAGCCGCCATCTTCCAGTCCTTCGCGACAATCTCTCCACCCGTGACGTCGTAGTAGGCTGACTTGAATCCAATCTTGGCTTCGTCGAAGAATGAACTCTTGGTCGCCTTGACGCTGATCTCCTGGCCATCGTCATCGTAGGCGGTCAGTGTCTGATCTTCGATCAGGCCCAGCGAGTTGTACTCCATCCGCAGTGTGCTCAGTTTTTTCGAGTCGCGAAGGTTCTGCGCGGTCAGCATCTCGCCAAACTCGTTGTAGGTGTACAGCTCGTACTCCACCGGCCCCTCCGGCGGCGTGATTTTCCGTTGCTTCAGGTTGTCGGCTTGGTCGTAGACTTCGTTCTCAATGAGGTGGCCGTCGGGCAAGCGCTCGCTCTTTACACGGTCGACCGCGTCGTAGCGGTACTCCCACACGCCGAAGTCCGGCCGCGTAATGTGGGTCAGCCGCCCCTTTTCATCGTACTTCCGGGTTGTGATCTGCAGTTTGTTGTCCCGCCACGCCTTTTCCTCAACCACAAGCCCCATAAGGTTGTAGACCGTTTCGGTAGTGATGACTTCATTCGAGCCGGCCCCAAGAACTTGTGTTACTCGAGGACGCCCGACAAAGTCGTACTCGGTTTCGCTTCGCCGCCCGATGGTTCCGGATATGTTCTCCCGTACTTCTTCCACCCAGCCGAGGTTATTGCGCAGGTACTCCACCACACTGCCCGCGCCGTCTGTTGCCTCCCACAACTGGTCGGCCGGGTCGTAGGACGCCCCCGTGGTGATCGTCATCGCGTAGGACGTGTTGGGATTCTTCTGGTTGGTCTGTGCCTCGATCGCGTTTCCGCCCAGGTCGTACTCATACTTCGCGAGCAGCGCCCCGTTGCGTGAAGACCGCTCCTCCCTTACCTGGCCGAACCCGTCGTACCTCACGAAGGAGGTCGTTAGCACTTCCTTCTTTTGCAACCGTGTTTCAACCGGTCGCGACGCGCCATCCCGCCACGTCGTCGTGACGGCCCACGGTTTGCCGCCCTGCGAAACCGCGCCGTGCAGATCCTGTCCGTTTTTGTCCCGCGCGGTTCGCAAAGTTTCGAACACATCCCCTTGCGCATTGACAGCCGTCCAGGTCTCTCTCGCGCTGTCGCCGGACCCTACTTTCTCCTTGATGTACGCGGGTGAGTCACCGTACTTCGGGTACTCGATCCGGTGTTCCAGCCTCTGGGTCCCTTCAACCGGGGTAAGTGTCAAGGTGCGGCGGTCATACCCGTCATACTGATGCTCTGTTCTTCGGTCCAGGTCATCCTTCACGAACGTCAGATTGCCGTTGTCGTCATACGTGAACTCGACAGCCGACGTGATTTCACCCTTGTTCGGCGCGGTGATCTCCTGTTTCAGTAATCCACGGTCATCGTAGACGTACTGGATCACATGGTTCTTCGGCGAACTCCCGCCGCTCATCGGCGTCGTCTGTTTTACGAGCAATCCGCGATTGTCGTAGTCGTAGGTTGTCGTGGCGGAAACGAGGGTATTTGACTCCACGTCCAGGTCCTGCTCCACACTCTCCACCTCCCCGAACTGGTTGTAACCGTAAATTGTATGGATCCACCCGGCGTCGCGGCGCGAAAACGGATGAGAGAACGTGCCTCGAAGCTGCAAGTCTGGCAGGTTCTGAACGCCGGAGGCAGGACTGGAAGCCGACGTCGCGAGAATCGGGCAGTACAGCGAGATTCGCCGGACCTCCCGGCCGTCCTTGTCGTAGTAAAACCACGTTTCCGGCCGTTGCGCGCTTCCAAGGGGACCGCTCGCGGCATGACGAACCATGTAGACCTGCCCGGCATCGTTAGTTTTGTATTCCGTCGTAAACTGGTCAGATTGAAACGCCCCGGGCTCCGCCGACCGCGGCAGTATCACCTTCTCCAAGAACCCGCGATTATCGTATTCATACTTGGTTACCCGTGCGGCGCCGGCCGCACCCGAATCCGGGCGCTCGGTTTGCTTGGCCTCGGCAAGCTTTCCTACTGCTCCCTGCAGCGCATATGACTCGTCGTAGTACTTGTACTCCGTAATCTGGTGCTTGAGAGGATTGTCCCCAATCACAGGTGATACCCCGGAAATGTATGGGCCCTCCTCTGATCTCGTCCGTCCATAGCCGTCCAACAACGTAGTTGTCACCACCTTCCGGATGCCCGTCAGCCCAACCCCTTCAACCGTTTGCGACGTCACGATCGTCATTCCAACGATACTGGCTGCTACCTGATAGGTTGAGGGAGATACGTAAACCGTGAAGCTGGGTATCATTTGAATCTCGGTCGCCCTGCCCAACGGGTCGCTCACCTGCCTTACCACCGACCGGATGTCGCCGAATATCGACTTGTCTTCATACTCGTATTTAGTGATCAGGTCGTTGGACGACTCGAATCCCCCCGTGCTGCGCCGCTCTTGAACCACGTTAAACCGTGTCAACGCGTCAAGGTTGTCATTGGGAACGGCTGCATTCCCCGAAAGGAACCCCGCCGCCTGCAGATCGCCAGGCACAATAAGTAGCGCGCCAGCACTGCCAAGCAGGACTTTCGCATGACGCACGAGTTCATTCGAGCTGTTCCGCAACTGGACTGTCTGTCCAATGTAGTGCTCCCACGGGTACGGGACTCCACCAATAACCAAAAGGTTGGTGGTGAATCTGGTGGCAACTTGTCCGGATTCCGGATAGTCATAGTACAGGCTATGAAAGCTGAACGGCGTAACAGCCGCCGGATCTTCCCAACTGGGGTAACGGTAGTGAATCGCATTGCCTTTGGGGAGGATCTTGCTAAGCAACTGCTGATTGCCCGCGGCGTACTCATACTTTGTCTCAACATAAGGGCCAGTCCCTTCCCGTACATTGGTGGCTTGGCCGTTCTCGTTGAGCGTGTAAGTGACTTTGGCGCCTGCCGGGTCCTCAACCTCTACGGGCTGCCCGGCGCTCCAGTGCGGAGTCAAGTATGTGAGTGCGTAGCTTCTAGCCCCACCGATCACCTGGGCGTCTACACGCCACTCCGTGCCGCCCCAAGGCGGGTAGTACGAAACATACGATACCGAAAGTTGTGCGAGGGGATTTGATGACGTCTGGACAGTCCAGGAAACGGTCGTTGACGGCGGTGTAGGGCTTACCGATTGCGGAGTCACTTCCGACGGTTCGTAGATGTCGTTCAGCAAGCGTCTGTCTGTCGACACCGTCTGCCAGTAGTGGTATCCACGGAAAAGGCCTCCGGCACCAAACCGGTGGCCGTCAGGTATTCGCTGGAGGGTGAGGTGGCCGGTCGAATCGTATCGGTACTCCACACTGCGCAATGTGTCGATCGCCTGTCCATCGGACTTCCGGCGAACAACATGCGCCACCTGTTGTATGAGGCCGTTTCCATGCTGCTTCAACTTCAAGCAATGCCCAAGTTCATTGGAGCCGCGTGTATAAGTATCTCCGTTGATCCAAGTCGGCACGGTGGACATACCCAGATACTCAAGGGTGTGCTTGTTGAGAAACTGGTCTCGCACGTGCATCAAGCGATACTTCCACTTGCCTTGATGCTCTCTTCCATAATTTTCAAATGCGTACGCGACTTGACCAGATGTCTGTATTTCTATCTGCTCCGGGAACTGGGACTGCGGGTCAGCTTTTAGAACTGTCGCTTTAGCAGCTACACCGGACTGAGTACGATAGGTTGTTCCGCCGCTTGTAATGACCGCCTCAAAGAAAATTCGTTCCCCATTGGGACCGCTCCAGGTAACTGAAAAGTCGGAGTCGTCGACCGCGATCCACTGCAAGTAAGTGTTAAACCAGCCCCACCCTAGCGTTGGAACCAATCCGTCATCCGGATAAATTTCCGAGACGCGCGCGCTGCGATAGTGGCGGTCCCATATGATGGGGAAGCTTCTTCCTTCTACTGCAATGTCTGTGGATGACCACCGGAACTCCCCGTTCTGTAGGGTTACGCCTACCGCCCCGGTCGTGGCGCGGGGGCCTGGGTAGCCTGTTCCATTTCCCGATGACATCGACATGGTTGTGATGCCGCCACTGAGCGACCCTACCATGAAGGGGTCGTTGAACAGGTTGTAAGTTCCATAGCAGCGTATCACGGCTGGTGTGGGTGGCGTTGGAGGCTGTGGGAGGGGTTGCTGTCGCTTTCCAACCTGAAAGCTGTGCCTGCCGACCAACGCGTTGAATCCCGCGGAAAGTGTAACGTCAAAGGTGTTGGTCGACGTTTGAGTTACGCTCTGGACCACAATTTCAGGGTCATCGGGGAACCATACCCAGTCGCTGTCCAGCGCGTCATTGCACGTAACCTCAAACTCCTGGTCACTCGTGTTCTGCAGTAAGTCGCCGCTGATGAAGGCTTGATCCGACTGGCCACCCTCAATGAAAATTCGAAGATGGTGCCAGCTGCAATAGAATCCGTACATGTTCGCGACGCGAACACTGATCACGATCTCACCAGTGGAAATGAGTTCCTCGGTTGGCTGCGGAGTCGTTTGCTGCTGCTCCACGACCCAAGTCGCACCCGACACTGCGGGCATGCCCCACAACGCCAGCGCCGAACGAGCAAGTTCATCTCCTGCGACGACGGTTGCGCCGCCCACAAGTATGTCACGATCTACTTTGCACTCAAATGTCGCGGGGTCGATCGCGGCGCCGCCGTTGTCATGGAAAGCAACGCCAACTTCGAAAGGTCCTGACGTATGGCCATCGGCGGGAACGAACGCACCCGTGTCCAAGAACTCTACGCTGGGGTAGTTTGGACTCGGCGGCGGCGTAACTTCAAACTGATGGAGCAGTATCTCCTGATACGTCGACGTAACCCAGGCGCTCCAGACCGACGGCGTTTCGATCTGCACAGCAGCTTGCCCCTGTGGAGCATTGTCGGTTTCAACGTCAAAGAGAATCAGTGTCGCGCTCAGCGTGACGATACCACTTGCGGGAATCGTCACGCCAGTTGTCGAACTTCCCACCATCGTGGAAGCGTCGAAATGGCTGTGGGCCCCGATGGCCATGCCAGGCCACACTCCCGTGGGGCTAACAACCATAGGGCTCGCGGTTTCCAACTGTGGCTCTCGCGGAGTACAAGCTACTACTTCTGTCTCAGCGTTCTGGGATGACCAAGCGGTTAGCTTAATCTTGTAGAATCGTTCCACGTCATTGGCCGTGCCTGTATCGACATAGAAAGTGCTTCCAGTTGTGCCGACAACAGAGAACGGGCCGGTGGACTGGGTTGCGGCCAAGACTTCAAACTGGAATCCCGCCCCCGTCTGATTCCCTGCTGACCACATCAGCAGCACACGGGCGTCGCCAGGGTATGCCATCACGCCGTTGATCTCATCGATCTCCCAAGTAACAATGTCTTCGCCCGCTGGTTCGAGGTCATATGCCTCGCCAGCTTGATCGCCTCCACAGCCGATCATCCGGAGCGGGCTGGCCCCTGACGCTGCCTCCACATTGCAGGTCGCCCCTGACGTGAAGTTAATGCCTCGCATCGAGAACTCGCTGTTCGCCGTTCTGCGCCAGAGGATGCGCCGAGATACCTGATCGGACGTGAAGGCCAAGTTGCGAACGGTGACCGGTGTCGCCATTGGACCAACATCCAAGGTTGCTCGTTCAAAGGTCGTACCCTGCGCGAGAAAGTTTCCCGACTCGAGTCGAATGGTTCCAACGCTAGACGATCCGGCGACACTCCCGGCCCCTAAGTCGAAGGTGCCACCGCTAACTTCTAGCTCGATCCCCAACCCATCGAAAACGAGGTTTCCACTGTCTGCCAGAGTAAAGTCACCGTACGACTGCGAGTTCGCAACTAGAGTGAGTACGGCCGACTCGTGCACACAAACGGCGCCGGCATTGTCGAGCAAACCCAAGCTTGCGTGCGCACCGTCTCGCACTACTAGAGACCCTTCCGGAGAGATCCTGAGTGCGCGAGGCGTTGTCGTCGCTGGGACGCTAAGAACGGTTGGTTCGCCAGCCAAAGCTGTCGATCCATAGACAGTCAGGTCCCCGGAGAGATGCAACTCACCAAAGAAGTCCGACAGCACAAGTTCGTTAGATTGCACAAAGAACGGCAGGTCTTCATCGGGCGTCGGTGGCGGCAACAGAGACTCGAGCCGAATACCACCAGCGTTTCGCGACTCGATGCTCGTTTGGCCGTGCATCAGCCGCACTTTGCGATAGTTCCCGGTGTCCGCTGA
The DNA here is from genome assembly GCA_964571035.1 of uncultured Planctomycetaceae bacterium. GTDB lineage: Bacteria > Planctomycetota > UBA8742 > UBA2392 > UBA2392 > JADJRK01. The sequence continues at coordinate 13,692 of CAZNBU010000011.1, forward strand.
CAGATCCCCACCAGGAAACCGGATATATGCAGCGGCATATGCCGGAGACCCACCGCCTCCCCCAGGAACGGGGTTGTCGATATAGACCGCAATCAGGTCCCCTGGCGCAATGTGCATCTGCACGCTGATTGCAAACTCGCCCGCGGCCCCCGTAGTGACCACGGCCGGAGTCCCAATCGGTTGATAGCCAGGAAGCAGCACGGCCGTGATGTTGCGGCCCACGTCGGGCACTCCGGTAGAAGATTCAACAATCCCCTCGATCAAGTAGCTCGGGTCCACCACAAAGGTCAGCGGCTGCGGTCCAGCCTTGCACTCATACGGGTCCCATGAATCCACAGTCCAAGTCCATGACCCCGGCGACAGAGGTGCCGAAGATGGAATTCGGATGCGGATCCGGACAATTCCGGCTGGCACGCCACCCTGAGCTACCGTGCTCCAGGAGCCGCCGGCCGAGGTTTCTTGCTCAAACAGATGAGGCGTTTGGCGAGAATCGTAGGTGTAGGTTTCAGCCGCCCCGTCTGCAACGGTTACGACAAAATGTTGTGGATCACCCTCCGCATCGTCTACGATGTCCCAAGCGAGCCACGGCCTCGCCGTCGTCACCGTCGCGCCGTTGGACGGATTCATCGCGATTGTGTCCAGATCGAATGGAGGTGTGTTGGTTCGAAAGGGTAGAGTTGTCCATTCGCTGGGGGGCTGCGAGGTATTGTGCCAAACTCTCACGCGCACGTAGTACGCCATGCCGTCGGCTAATGACTGCCCCATATTAAGTAGTTGCGCGGATACAACTGACCCGCTTTGCTCTTGGCTATCCCAGGTGATCAAGCTGAAATCGCTTACCTCCGAAAGCTGAATCTGCCACTTCGCCTGTTGGTTTCCAACGAAGTCCGTTGCGAACTCCCAAGCTACGTACGGCCGAGCGGAAACTACGCGCAGTTGTTGTGCAGGCGTGTTGGGATCCTCGCGTATCTGAACTTGCCTCGCATATGATTCGCGGGGCACAAAGTTGTCGTCGTCGTTGATCACAACCTGAATCACATCATCTGGGGATACCGCTTGCACCCCTTGCGTAAGCGATGTGATGCGTATGCGGAAGGTTCGTGGAGCATCTGGTGTGAGATTTCCGAACAAGGTGATCGGTATCTGTTGGGCGTTTTGTGGCCACCCCGGTGCCGCCGGTAGAACGCATTCGTGCATCATTGGGACGAAGTCGTATCCGCTCCGGGCCGTATCGTCTTCATATTCGATCTTTACGCGAACATCGGCGCTAAACGCCATGTTGAGGCTTATCGTCCACCCCGGTGTCACGACCCATACCGGCGAATCTCCTTCGACAATCGATCCGGGTCCAGAAATGGAAACACGCGGAGGTGGAGGCGCCGCGACCAGGGCAATCTGAAACCACTTCGTCGCCACGCTAAAGGGCGGGTCGACCATGGTAGCCGTCACTTTGACCGGCAACGTTGTAGGCATTGTCTGAGGTGGCGTGGCCTGCGTGAACATCGGAGCCGTCCCGGAAATCTCGCCCGTGGACGGGTTGATTGTCAAAGCAGGCGCGGCGCTGGCAGAAATCGTCCACGTGCAACTCGCATTCCCGGTCACGGCCATCAAAATCGGCCCGTAAGGCTCACCCTCGTTCGCCGGTGGGAGTGCCGCAGTAGTGATTGTGAACCCGCGTGAAAAGCTTGCTAAGTGGTACTGACCCACGCTAGGGGTGCCTGTAAACGTCCCGCCTGCCCACAACTCTCCCGGAGAGCCCGCGCCATCCAAGACTATTGTTCGAACGACTTCACCAGACTGAGCCGGGTTGAGAACGTCGGCCTTCCAGTCGAGGAGCAGGCCGGTTGTTGAATCGAACGCCGCAAGTCCCCGCCGTTCAACGGAAACCGGGGGCTGAAGCGACTGGTCCAGCACAGAATGAAAACTGCCGCCGACATACACAATGCCATCCGATTCACAGGTTAGCGCGAGTACTTGGCCATTCACCAACGGAGCAAAGGTGGCTAGAGGAGAGGCCAAATTGGACGACATTGAGCCATTGTCTTTGGTCAATGCTCCAAGGCCGAGCACGGTTTGCGGGGAAGTCCCGATCGTAGTAAAATCGCCCGCGACAAAGATGTCTTGAGACGTCGCGGCAATAGCCTTGACCGTACAGCCTGCCGCGAGCCCGGCATCCCACGGCTCCAGCTGCCACGCAGTTCCAGGTACCGTGACCGCAAGCAAGCTTGGCTGCGAAAACGCAGGCTGCGCCAGCGTTGTGTACCCCATGTATCTGCCACCGACATAAACTCGACCGCCGTCAACCAGGATCGAATTGACCTCGGGCTCGCCCGCTGCGCCCCAAAGACCTAAATGCCAGGTCGGATCGGGAGACATCTCGCCGCTGGCGTTGGTGTGTGCCGCAGCGATTGCTTTCATATAAGTGTTTCGCACTTGTGAGAATACACCGCCAATGACAATATGGTTGCCGCTCAACGCAAGGGCGCGCACCACTGATACTGGGTTGCCGCCGGAGACCTTGACATACCAATCCTCGGGCTGGGTGGCGACGTCATTGGCCAGCGCGCGCGAGACAGATCGGGACAAACCATTGACTGCAGTGAAGTCGCCCCCGAAGTACACGTGGCTGGTGTCGGCCACCATTGCACGCACCGGCCCATCCGTTCGCGGCCCCCATGGCAAGAGATGCCCGTTATGATCGATGGCTGCGAGATTGCCTCGCTCGGCCCGGAAGCTGGTAAAGCTTCCCGCAACAAGATATCCTCTAAAGATTCCGTGCTGGTTCAAGTCTGCGGCAGCCGCCCGAACTGCTCCGCTGCGCACGTCCAGTCGCTTGTCCGTCTTAACAGCCCCCCAACTCGCACCGGCCGAAAAGACACCAAGATGTGGGGCGGAAACCGGAGGTGCCACTCCGGCAGATGAAAATCCTCCCACCGCCATGACCTCGTCTGGTCCCACCGCCAATCCCTCCACAGCTTGGTTGAGCCCAGAGCTAAACGCCGTCTGCGGCGTGAGCACGCCATTGTTAAGTTCGTAGACGCAGAGTGGATCGGTGTTCTGGCCTTGCTTTCTCCGGCCTACCCACACTCGCTCGTAGGAGTCGACTACCAACGAGGTGACAATCTCTGTGCTCTGGGGCGGCGGGCCAATTGGTGCCTTCCCTCGGGCGTTTGTTACTCCGATATTGTTGCAATAGGCAGTGCTCGTCCCATTGAATACTCCTCCGAACCAACCACCAAAAATCAATGTAGGCGAGTAGTGGATGTTCCCATCAAATGTTGTCGTTGCGTAAGAAAACGCCAAGGCATTTACCACTGGCCCCTGTACCCTCGGAAACGGATGAAAATAGGATCCCGACAACGGAACGAAAGCCAAGTTGCTTACGGCGTACGGTGTTGGCCAACTCGGTATTTTAAAACTCGTAAACTGCCCCCCTACAGCAAGAAAGTCGTCGCTGACATCGGTTGGTGTATGAGCACCTGAAACCTTGAGGGCATGCACCCTTGGCCCCCCGTTTCCACCACCGGTTACGCCAAAGGAATTATCTACATAGTAGCTGGCTGCTCCCTGCGGCAGGCTTACCCTTGCGACACTGTTGACAGGCATCCCGCCGGCAGACGTGAAGCTTCCGCCAAAGTATATGCGTCCAGCCGAGTCGAAATCGATCGCTCTCACTTCGCTGAAATTTCCGGTTGGGTTCAGAATGAAGTTGGGATCAACCGCATACGTCGGCGTCGCACCGTTGCCCGGGATCAGCCTTGCGATATTTCGCACCGGCCCTGATGCCGACGAAATTTCGAACTTCCCACCAATGAAGATCGAACCATCCGTCGGGTGTACTGCAATGGCAAACACTTCTCCCGAAGTGATTTCCGGCAGCGCAAACCGGCGGTGGCCCTGCTGGTTGATAGCCGCTAGACCCTTAGCCGCCCACTCAACGCCATCAAAGTCGCCCCCGAAGTACGTGTTGCCGTTGGCGCTTGCCAACGCATGGATCTCGCCCGATCCGGCTCCCTTTGTCAACTTCCAGTCCCGTTCAAAGCCAGTGGTACTTGGGGTAGTGGAAGACCCGCCGCCGCCCCCGCCGCTACCGAACACCAAACCGATCGCGGACGGACGGACGACGTACGCCCCCACAACAAACGTGATCCTTGCGGCAATATTGTAAGACGGTGCCGCGTAGTATCCGGTTAGCGGCACGCGAAAGTACTGCACGTACTGGTGCGGAACAAACACTAGTCTGGCCGTCGTTGGCACGTATGGCCACGGCTGCTGCTGCCCCGCCAGTAGACCACTGGCATCAGGGAGGCCGTCCTCTTCGGGCTCGCCGCTGACTGCTTCGTCTGTTTCGCAGAACACTTCCACCATCGATTCTGGTGGTGCGCTGAGTTCCACACGGAAGACGGCGTATGCCTCCCCGAACTGCACCTGTGTCGCAACAGTGTCGAGAATGCTTACCCCAAGCCGCGGCTTGTTAAGATATGCCGTGTGTGGCGCGCCGCGACGACCGACGATGATGTCCGGGAAAGTGTCGTTGTTGACGTCGGCTGTACATACGCGAAAATTTGGAGGTCCGCCTGGATGCCCAACGTACTCGGTAATCCTAAAACTCGCCGTTTCCTGCTGGGCTACGTAGGTCATACCGTCCAACACCACCACGTAGTCGCACAAGGAGTCGCCCGTTAATTCCGCGGCCTCTACGCCAAGGCAGTTGCCCGTTCGGG
>CAZNBU010000012.1:0-18296 GCA_964571035.1 uncultured Planctomycetaceae bacterium
CCCGGTGGCGACGGAGTCCGGCTTCAGGTCCTTCTGCAGGCTGAGCAGGATGCCGGGCCGCGCGGCGCCCGCGGCGCAACCGCACACGCTGTTCACGACGAACATCGCCGTCTTGTCCTTGTTCGCGTCAAGCCAGCGCTGCGCGTCATCGGCGCTGCGCAGCTCCTCGATGCCGTTTTCGGTAAGCTCGGCCCGCATCGGGGCGATCATTTCTTCGGGGTAGGGCATAATCTCTTCTCCTCGTTCGCGGGCAGGTTCCCGCGCCACTACACAGAAACAGGGCGCGCCGAAGCGCGAATCGCGATCTGCTGCGCCACTTTGTAGCTTACATCTTTCAGGGCGATAGCGGCGGGGTCGTCAGGATGACTTTGCACGATCGGCACGCCACTGTCGCCCGAAGCCACCACCCGCTCGGTCAGCGGGATCTCGCCGAACATCGTCACCTGGTACTTCTTGGCTGCGCGCTGGCCCGCGCCGCTGCCGAAAATGTCGGTGCGCTCACCGCAGTGGCCGCACACGAACCCGCTCATGTTCTCGACCACGCCGATCACCTGCACGTTCACGGTGCTGAACATGCCGATGGCGCGCTGCACGTCCGCCAGCGCCACGTCCTGCGGCGTCGTGACGATCACCGCCATGGCCTGCGGCACCATGCGGCTGAGGCTCATCTGCACGTCGCCGGTGCCGGGGGGCAGGTCCACCACGAGGTAGTCCAGATCGCCCCAATCCACCTGGCCGAGAAACTGCCGCAGGGCGGAATCCAGCATCGGCCCGCGCCAGATTACCGGCTGGCCTTCCTCAAGCAGGAAGCCCATGGACATCAGTTTCAGACCGAGTTTGCGGTGCGGGATGATGCGCTTGTCGTCGGTGGCAACTGGTTGCGTGTGCAGGTCGAACATGGTGGGCGTGCTGGGCCCGTAGATGTCGGCGTCCAGCAGGCCAACGGCTGCGCCGCTGCCTGCCAGCGCGAGCGCCAGGTTGGCGGCCACGGTGCTCTTGCCCACGCCGCCCTTGCCGCTGGCAACGAAGACGACGTTGCGCACGCCGGGGATCAGTTCGCTGGCTGTCTGCACGCGGGCGGTGTCGGCGCCGAAATTGATGGTGGTGGCTACGCCAAGCCGCTCTTTCAAAGCCGCCTTGACCTCGCCGCCGATCTGGTCTTTGAGGGGGCAGGCGGGCGTCGTTAGCTGAACGGTCAACACAACCTTGTCGCCCGCGACCTTGACGTCACGGATCATCCCCAGGTCGACCAGGTCCTGCTTCAGGTCGGGGTCCTGCACGCCCTTGAGGGCGGCCAAGATGTCGGCTTCAGTGTGGGCCATCGCGCTGAGAGTAGAAACGAGACCAAAGGTGTCCACTATTCCGCAGGATGGGGCGGGTTCGCAATGATCAATGGTCAATTTTCAATGATCGATGAGGCCCCCGAGATCCACGCTTCATTGATCATTGACCATTGACCATTTGGCGTACTCGCCAGGCTCCAAATGCCGATAGATACGGGGAGGCAATGCCCTGTACGAACGCAAGCTCAACTATCTTTCCGCGGGCATGGCGCTGGTGTTTCTGGTGCTGCTGGGCCGCTTTGCGTACATGCAGGTGCTGGCGCACGATTACTACTCCAATCAAGCCGAGCAGATGCGTACCGGGCTGGATCTGCTTTCGTCGCAGCGCTCCCCCATCGTGCTGCGCGACGGCACCGTGGTCGCCCACACTGAAAGCGTCTGGGACGTCTATCTGGATCTCGAAGCGTTCGCCGACCCCCGCACGCTGCCACTGCGCGCCCACGTGTCGGACCGCTTTTATGACCAAGACGCCGTAGCCGAGTTCGTAGCTGACCGGCTTGACCCGGTGCAGGAGGCGTCGCTGGCCGGCCCATCGGGCCGCCGCCGCTGGTTTCTGAACTGGCAACTGCGGCAGGACCCCGTAGCGCGCGCCGACTTTGAACTGTGTGCGCAACGCCTGTGCATGCTTACCGGACTCACGCGCGGGGAACTGGACGAGAAGCTGAACTTGCTCAGCGCGGCGGTACAGGCGCTGGCAGACCCACTTGGCGAAATCACCAAAGCCGATTCGCGCGAGGTCAGCCTTGCCTGGTTGCGCGCGCGCCCCGCGCTGACCGATCCCGAGTACTGGGAGCGCATCCGCCGCTTCCCCAAGAGCCTGCACTTCGCGCCGGTGCTACGGGCGCGGCTTGACTGGCTGCGCAAGGAAGCGGAGTACCTGCAAGGCATTCTCGACGCCGCCGACGACGACCGCGCGCGCATGCGCGATCTGTGCTTTCAAGCCGCACGCACCTGTCGCGAGAAAGCCGACGGGCTGAGCCTCGACGTTGACCCGGAAGACATGACCGTCTCACAGGCGCAGGACATCCTGTTGCAGGAGCACAAGTCGTGGCAGCGCCTCGCCCGCGTGTGCGAAGACGCGGTGCGCGGCGACACCGATGCCGTGCAGCGGCGCCTCACCCAGCTTACCGAGAAGCACGGCACGATCAGCCTGACCGAAGAGCGGCTTGAGAAGCTGGAAAAGCACATCCTGCTGCGTTACGCCGAGGACTGGAAGCACCGCTGGCAGCACTACACGTTTGACGAGAACCCGCTGCGGCTGGTGCGCGACGCTCCGCGCGACGTGGTGGAACTGCTCAAGGTAAACGCCGACATGCTGCCGGGCGTCGTGTGCGTGAGGCGGCCGGCGCGCAACTACACCCACGCGCGTGAGCTGGTGCATGTGCTGGGCAACGTAGGCATGCCCGATTCCGGCCAGCTTGAGGGCGTGCTTGCCCGCCCCAGCTTTGGCGAAGGCCTTGAAGACTTCATTGAGGAGTGGTTTGACGGCGACCGCGGCGAATTCGTGCGCCGCTTTGACGGCGTGGTCGCGCAGAACATGGTGGGCCTGCGCGGTATCGAGCGCACCTACGACGAGCGGCTTAGCGGGTTGTACGGTGCGCGCGCTACGATTCGCGACGCGCGCGGGCGCATCCGCAGCATTGAGTACGAAAAGGCGCCGGTCCACAACGGCCCGCTGACGCTGACCATCGATATCGAGCTGCAGCGCGACCTGATCGAGACCATCCGCAAGTGGGAGCCGGTGCTCGCCAAGAACATCTCGCCCAAGAAGATGCACCGCTGGCATACGCACCAGTGGACCTTCCGCGGGTGCGCCGTCGTGCTGGACGTGAAAACCGGCGCCGTGCTGGGCATGGTCAGCCTGCCCGACTTCGACCCCGAGGCCCTCAAGGGTCGCAGCGCAGCCGATCGCGCCTATGCGCGCCAACTCGTGCTCGAGGAAGAAGCCGAATCCCGCCCCGGGTTCCCGCGCTGGAACCAGCACGCCCGCCAGCTCAATCGCGCGACGCAGGGCCAGTACGCGCCGGGCAGCACGTTCAAGGTGCTGTCGGCGCTGGCACTTCTGGACACGGGCACGCTGTCGCCCTCCGACATCTACTATGAGGAAAACACGCCGCGCGGCGGTGTCTACGACATCTACTGGCAGGGCAAAGTGGTCGGGTCCACAGGCCACCCGATTGGCGGCGCGATCAACGTGCGCCGGGCAATCGAAGCCAGCAGCAACGGGTTCTTCTACACCCAGACGCAGAAGATGGGTGAATCCCCCGCAATGGCATGGGAAAACCTGCGCGGGTATGCCGAGCGCTTTGGGTTCGGCATGGCGTCCGACACCGATTTCTACTACCGCAAAGCCGACCTGCCGCACCCGGACCAGGTGTGGGCGCAGAACCTTGCCATGCTCGCGATCGGCCAGGGTGCGATGACCACCGCGCCGATTGAAGTCGCGCGCCTCTACGCGACCATCGCAAACCGGGGCACACTGGTCGTGCCGCACCTGACGGACGAAGCGATGGTCTGGCCTGGACACATCGAGTTGCCCGGCGAAGTGTGGGACGAAATTCACGCCGGCATGCGGGGCGTCGTGTTCGGGCCTGACGGCACGGCGCGCAAGGCGCCGGTGCTCAGGCGAATCCGCTGCGCCGGCAAGACCGGCACAGCCGAGAACGGCCGCGGCGTGCCGGACCACGCGTGGTTTGCCGGTTTCGCGCCCTACGACGACCCGCAGGTGGCGTTCGTGATCCTCGCCGCCAACAGTGACCTGTACGGCGGCGACATCGCGCCCGTGATCGGCGACGTGATCGCCCGGCACTTTGAGCGTACTGGCGTACTCAAGTAGGGGCGACGCTTGCGTCGCCCTCGCGCCTGCGGAGGCTTGGGCGACCCAAGGGTCGCCCCTACGACGCGCTGGAAGCCAATGCCACTTTCATCTACTCTCCCGCCATGCGTTCACTGGTTACGGGGGCTACGGGGTTCATCGGCTCGCACCTTGCCGAGATGCTGCGCGCGCGTGGCCACTCGGTACGGCTGCTGGTGCGCAGCGAGAAACGGCTTGTGCCCGAGTTGCGCGAGGGCTACGAGATCGTCAAGGGCGACGTCACCCAGTCGCCGGAAGACCTTCGCAAAGCCGTTGAGGGCGTGGACTACGTCTTCCACATCGCGGGCATGCTGTTCGGCCGCACCGAGCGCGAAATCATCGCCGCCAACACCACCGGCACCCAAAACCTTTGTGAGGCGGTCAAGCTGACCGGCTCAGGGGTGCTGCGCTTTCTGTTCTGTTCAAGCCAGGCCGCGGCGGGCCCGAGCGAGGACTCGCGCCACGTGATTGACGAAGAGTCGATCGAGCACCCGGTCACCTTCTACGGCCGCAGCAAGTTGCTGGCCGAGAAAGTCGTGCATCGCTACGGCAAAGACTTCCCGTGCACGATCCTGCGCCCGGTGGCTGTCTACGGCCCGCGCGACAAGGGCATCCTCGAGTTCTTCAAGTTTATGTCGAAGGGGTACGCGCTGCGCTTCGGCTCGCAGGAGATGGTGTTCAGCCTGGTCCACGGGCGTGAAGTCGCGCGAGCGTTCGTCGAAGCGGCTGTGCATGAAGACGCGGTCGGCGAGACGTTTTTCGTCACCGACCCGCAGCCGTATCACCTGAGCGCGGTGATGTACCAGTTGCGCGAGATCCTGAACCCACGCAAGAACCGCACACTCGCGGCGCCCATCTGGCTCGCCCGTATGTACGCGCGCGTGAACGACGTGCTGCAGTTCATCCTGCGCAAGCCGATGCTGCCCAACAGCGACAAGATCCAGGAGCTGGTCAAGCCGTACTGGATCTGCACCGGCGAAAAGGCCAAGCAGGTGCTGGGGTTCGAGCCACAAGTAGGCTTGACCGAAGGCCTGAAAGAGACCGCCGACTGGTACCTCAAAGAAGGCTGGATCAAGGTGAAGTAGTTCGAGGTTCGAGGTTCGAGGTTCGAGAAGTGTTCGCGTCCTGCTGTATCGGGTCAATCGAATTCCGGCAGCGCGTTCTACCTGGTGGCGGCGCGGATGCGCCGCTTCAATGTTAGCCCCGGCCAAGGGCCGGGTTTTCCTGCCCGGCAAAAGACCCGAGGCGCGGACGCGCCGACACAAAGCGTGCAACCATGGCACACACCCACACAAGAATCCTGGTGCACATGGTGTTCGCCACCCACGCCCGCCGACGGATCATCACGCCCGACGTCGAACCACAACTGTACGCGTACATGGCTGGCACCGTTCGCGGACTCGGGTGCCATCTGCACGCGCTGAACGGAGTCGAAGACCATTGCCACCTTGTCTTTGACCTCGCCCGCACGATCTCGGTGGCTGACTTCACGAACAAGCTGAAAGCCGGCGCCACGACGTGGGCTCGCGACAACGGGCATCCCGACTTCGCGTGGCAGCGCGGATATGGCGCGTTCAGCATGAACCAGGAGAGCCTGGATCGTGCGGTTCGGTACGTGCGGTCGCAGAAGGATCACCACAAGCAGACGACATTTCAGGAGGAACTGGCCGAATTCATGCGGTTGCATGGCATGGAAGCTGATGCCGAGTTCATTGACGGGGTGTATCGACCGGCGGGCGATGATGGATGATTTGTGTCGGCGCATCCGCGCCTTGGGTGGTTGGTGGCAATCGAGTACCCCGGCCCTTGGCCGGGGCTAACATTGATACCGCGCATCCGCGCGGCAAGGCAACTCATCTGGGTGAAAAGGTGGTGCCTGAGTTCGTGGCTATGCCAGCCGCCCGTACAGGGCTGCATCTGTCGCCGCCGTGATCTGCACGTCGTAGAACTTCCCTCGCAGGTCTCGGCCTGATTCCACAATCACGATCTGGTTCTGCGGGCTTCGACCTTCCTGCTTGCTGGGGTCGCGCTTGCTGGGGCCTTCGCCGAATACCTGCAACGTCTGGCCTACTCGCTTCTGGTTTTCTTCGCGCGACCACTCGCGTTGCACCCGGATCAGCTCGTTGCAGCGGCGCTTCTTCACCTTAAACGGCACGTCATCCTTCAGCCCCAGGTCCTTGGCGGGCGTGTAGTCGCGCTCGCTGTACATGAAGATGTAGCTGGTCTGGTAGCGCGTCTTCTCGTGCAGCTCCAGCGTGCGCTGGAAATCTTCTTCCGTCTCGCCGCAGAAACCGACAATCGTGTCGCCCGCAAGCCCGATGTCCGGCACCGCCTCCCGCGCAGCCGCCACCAGCTCCATGTAGCGTTCGTGGGTGTACCCGCGGCGCATGCGCTTGAGCACCTCGTTGCTGCCGCTTTGCGCCGGGAAGTGCAGGTAGGGCATCAGGTTCGGCAGGTCCTTGAACGCCTGAAACAGCTCCGGCCGCAGGTCGCTGGGGTGGCTTGTCACGAAGCGCAGACGCTTCAGGCCGGTGATGTCGGCGACCGCGTAGAGCAGCTCCGCCAGTGTGCGGCGGCGCGGCTTCAGGCGCTTGCCGTAGCTGTCGATGTTCTGGCCCAGCAGGGTGATTTCCTGCGTGCCCTCGCCTACCAGGATGCGGCACTCCTCGACGATCTCTTCCAGCGGGCGCGACGACTCCATGCCGCGCGTGTTGGGCACCACGCAGTAGGTGCAATGGTGGTCGCACCCGCGCATGACCGCAACGTAGGCGCTCTGGCGGGTTTCGCGGGCTTTCAGGCGCTTCTCGGTCTGCACCTCTTCGTCGCGGCCGACCGCGAGTATGCGCTGGCCGGTGGCGCGCACGCGGCGCACGTATTCGTCAACTTTGGTGAAGTGGTTGGTGCCGGCGACGATGTCCACGTAGGGCGCGCGGCGGAAGATCAGGTTGCCTTCCTTCTGCGCCATGCACCCCAGCACGCCGATCACGACGTCGGGGTTATTGCGCTTGTACTGCTTGACGCGCCCAAGCCACGAGTACGCCTTTTCTTCAGCCTTCTCGCGCACGCTGCACGTGTTGACCAGCAGCACGTCGGCGTCGGCGGGTTGGTCGACCACGCGGATGCCGTCGTCCGCCAGCGTCGCCAGCGCAAGCTCGGAATCCAGCACGTTCATCTGGCACCCAATGGTGTACATGAACGCGCTGCCTGTCGCGGCGTTCGAGGGCCTCACGCCGCCCTGAGGCTCTCGACGGGCGGTTGTAGTCGTCTGCGACATGGCGGAAGGGTAACGCACCCGCAAAGCGCCCACAATCGGGCGCGTTCCAATCAGCGGCCCATTGTGTAGGCGCAAACGGGGTTGGTTCCACCTACACTGAGGATGTGCGCTTGGCTACACTGCGCACGCTCACGGGAGACCCCTGATGCCGGATTCGGGCGACACCAAAGGCTTTGAACCCGCGCCGTGGGAGGCGCCGGGAAAGCGCCATACGAAAATACACAGCGCCGGGCAACCCGCCCCGCAGAATCCGGGCGGGTATCCGCCCGCGCCGCAACGCCCGCCCACAGGGCAAGCCCCCGCGCCGGCGTATCCTCAACCTTCGACGCCGGATCCGCAGGCTGCACCTCAGCACCCGCCAGCCTATCCGCCGCCCGGTGGCGCGCCGCAGCCGTATCCGCAACAGCAGTACCCGCCACCGCCGCCCGGTGCGCCGCAGTACGGGGCGCCCGGCCCATACGGGTACGACATGGCTGCGTACGCGCACCGGCCGCAGAACAGCGTGATGGCCATCATCTCGATGGTGGTGATGGGCGTCGGCATTCTGGTCGGGTTGGTCACGGTTGGGATTGGCGGCGCCCCGTTTTTCCTGGCGGGCGTCATCCTTGGCGCGCTTGCTCTGCGCGAAACCGGTGCTGGAAAGAAGTCGGGGCGCGGCCTCGCGATGGCTGGAACGATCGTGAACTCGCTTGGGTTACTCGGCTCCGTCGCTCTATTCGCGGCGTTTATGTGGCTGTTCAGCTACTCTACCCAGAAGGTGGAAGAGGCTACCGGCCTTCAGGCGGACACGCAGCTCATCATCCAGCGCGTGGGCCAGTACGAATCGCTCAAGGGCGACCTGCACCCGGGCGGGCCCAAGGTCATCCGCGGCATTCGCAGCCAGGAGGCTGTCGTGGGCTCGCTCAAGGTCAGCGACCTTGTCAGCCCGACCGAGCTGAAGTTCGACATGTCGCGCTACACGCTTGAAGTCAACGCGAGCGCGGGCACTGCCAAGCTGTTCTACACCGACGAAGACGGAACCCGCCGGCAAATGGAAACGTACCCGATGCTGACGCCAAGGTTCGACCGGGACTTCCAGTTCGAGTAAGGACGCCATGACGACGGACAACCAGTACCCGAACAACTCGCCGAAGCCGCAGTATCCCGGCAACCGACCGTCCGGCGCGTCGTCGTACCCCGGCAACGCGCAGCAGGGCGGGTCGCCGTACCCCGGCAACCAACCGGGAGCCCCGTACCCGCCAGCGCAGCAGCCTTACGGGGCGCAGCCGCCGATGCAGTACGCGCAACTCAAGCCTTTCAGCACCAAGGCAATCATCGCGATGGTGATGGGCGGCGTCAGCTTTCTTCTGAACCCGATTGGCGTGGTGCTGGGGCCGGTTGGGGTCGTCCTTGGATGGCTCGCCATGCGGGAATCGCGGCAGCCGGACGGGACGCACCGGGGGTGGGGCCTCGCGTTGGCGGGGCTGATCACCAGCGCGGTCATGTTCCTGCTCGGTGTAGCCATGGTCATCTTCTTTGTGTGGCTCTTCACGTTCATTGCCGAGGAGCAGGAGAAGGAAAACCAGCGCCGCGTAGAGCGTCAGGCTGAATCGGCGGTGGATGAAGATCTCAACGAAATTCAGCGGCGGCTACGCTTCTACTACGACGAGAACAATCGCTCACTCGGAACGGGCGGTCCGGTCTTGAAGGATGGGCACCCCGACGGACTGCTTGGGGATGACTGGCCGCGCGTGAACGGCGAGTTGAAGCTTGCTGACCTGGTCAGTTCCTACGATCTCAACAACTCGCTTGCCGACTACGAGTTGCAGGTCACCGGGGCACATCGTGCCTTCGTGACCTCATGGAAAGAGGGCCGCCAGTTGCAGGTCACCTACTCCGGCAACGGCAAGCAGTACACCATTGTCAACGTCCCGAAGAGACCATGAACCAACCCCCACCCGACTACGGCCCGCCGGGTGTTCCGCCGCCTCCCCCGCCACCGCCACCGGAGGGGTGGCAGGTGGCGCGGCCGACAAGCGGCAAGGCAATCGCATCGCTGATCTGCGGCGGCGCGGGGCTGGTCCTTGGGTTCGCCTGTGGCATTCCCGGCGTGGCGGCTCTGGTCGGCGTCGTTTTGGGAATCATCGCCATCATCGAAACAGGGCGCAACGGTACCCGCAGCGGCCGCGGGCTGGCGATTGCCGGAACCGTGGTGAGCACGCTGGCCATCGTGACGCTCGTGGGGGTGTATGCCACGTTGTTCGCGTTCTTTGGTCGCGAGATGGAAGAGCAGGAATCTGACCGTCACGAGCGGATTGACGCTGATGTGCAACTCATCGTTGACCGCGTACAGGAATACTACGAGAAAAACGGCGGCTCGCTGGGTCCCGGCGGACCGGTGCTGGCCTTGGCGCCGATGCAGTCTGAAACGGTTGTCCAGCGGAAGAGCGGCGAGCACACGGAAGCCGACGAAATCCCCAACACGCGCGACGGCAAGGTAGTCGGCGCGCTGACGATCCGGCACCTGGTGCGCCAAGGTGAGCTGCGCTACTCACCGCGTCTCGACCGCTGGGAGCTGACCGTCACCGACCGCGCCAAAGCTACGATCCGAGCGACAGGGTGGGGCGGAGAAGTCGTCCGTGAAGTAAACATCACCGACGCCGGGCGCGGCACCTATGTGCAATCGTACGGGTCAACCACGCGCTAGGCGGGTCAACAATCCACTGACAGCGTTGTGATTGCGCGAAAACCCGCTACGTTGAAGGTTTCCTGCAGGAGCTGCCATGAAGTTCTTCATCGATACCGCGGACGTCGCCGAGATCAAGGAAGCCAAGTCGCTGGGCATTCTGGACGGCGTCACCACCAATCCGTCGCTGGTCAAGAAATCCGGCCGCCCGTTCAAGGACGTCGCCAAGGAGATCTGTGAATTGGTAGACGGCCCGGTCAGCCTTGAAGTCACCGCGGTCGACTGCGACGGCATGCTGAAGGAAGCCGCCGAGCTTGCGGGGTACGGCGACAACGTCGTGATCAAACTGCCGCTGATCCCCGAAGGCCTGAAGGCCTGCAAAAAACTGACCGAGCAGGGCGTGCGCACCAATGTGACGCTCTGCTTCAGCCCGGTGCAGGCGCTGCTCGCGGCAAAAGCCGGCGCCAGCTACATCTCCCCGTTTGTGGGGCGGCTTGACGATATCGGCCAGAACGGCATCGAGATCATCCCGCAGATCCGGCAGATCTATGACAACTACGGGTTCGAGACGGAGATTCTGGCTGCCAGCATCCGGCACCCGATCCACGTGCTGGATGCGGCGCTGGCTGGCGCCGACGTGGCGACCATCCCGTTAAAGGTTTTCAGCCAACTTGTGCAGCATCCCCTTACAGATAAAGGACTTGCGCAGTTCCTGAAGGACTGGAAGGAAGTGAAGGCATAGACGGCAAACAAATAATCCAGAAAATTTGCACGCGCCGTAACCCGTGATTCGCACAATGGTTGCACGTCAATTTCGTGCGTTCGGTGCAATTTCTCTTGCCGAGGTGCAATCAGGACTGTACATTCCTCACGCGTCGCATAACGAAGTAGGGCGAAGCTGGCGAGCACGCCAGCGAGACCGAAGATGAGCGAACACGAGTCAACCGTCGTCACATCTACGTCCGCACCGCCGAAAGCGGGTGCACGCAAGCCGGAGCTTCTCGCTCCGGCTGGCTCGTTAGAATCCTTTCACGCGGCAATGGACTACGGGGCCGACGCGGTCTACCTGGGCCTGAAGAAGTTTTCCGCGCGCGACAACGCCGTCAACTTCACCCACGACGAGCTCGACCACGCTGTCGGGTACGCCCACAAGGCCGGACGAAAAGTCTACGTCACGATCAACACGATTATCCAGCAGGCCGAATGGCCCGAGGTGCTGGAAGCGCTGACCTTCTGCGAGGAGATCGGCGTTGACGCGGTCATCCTGCAGGACATGGGCGTGCTGCGCGCCGTGCGCGAGGAGTTCCCGCGCCTCAACTGGCACGCCAGCACGCAGATGCTGATCCACAACCCGGAAGGCGCGCTGTGGGCGCAGCGCAACGGGTTTGAACGCGCGATCCTTGCACGCGAGTTGACGCTGGCTGAGATCGACACCATCCGCAAGCAAGCCGACATCGAGCTTGAAGTCTTCGTCCACGGCAGCCTGTGCTACAGCTACAGCGGGTTGTGCCTGTTCGCCAGCCAGGAAGAAGGCCGCAGCGGCAACCGCGGCAAGTGCACCTACATCTGCCGAGACACCTTCAAGACGCCGCATGGCGACGGCAAGGCGTTCTCGATGCGCGACCTGTACGCAGTCGGCGAGGTCGGCAAGCTGGCAGAAGCCGGCGTCGCGTCGCTCAAGATTGAAGGCCGCCGCAAACAGCCGCTGTACGTGGCGTGCGTGACCGACCTGTACCGCAAGATGCTCGATGGCGCCGACGTGGATGTGGCCGAGTATGAGAACCGCCTTAAGCTGATCTACTCGCGCGAGACCACAAACCTCTTCCTGCACCGCAGCCACGGCCAGGCCAAGAACCAGGCCGACGTGCAGGAGAGCGAGCCGCAGGGTGTCTACCTCGGCACCGTCACCGCGGTGCGCGGCGACCGCGCGCACTTTACGGCCGCGCACGACTTTGAGCGCCACGACGGCGTACTGGCCCGCAACCGCAGCAAGCCGGGCGATGAAGGCATTCGCTTCGGCGCCGATCGCGTCAACCTTGCGGGCAAGCGCGTGTTCAACGTGAAGGCAGGCGAAGAAGTCAGCATGCCCGTGCCCGCCGAGGTGCAGCAGGGCGACGAGCTTCGCCTGGTGTCCAGCAACGAGATCAAGCGGCTGTACCCAACCGGCGTGCCGCGGCGGCGGGAACGCGCGCGCATCCCGGTGCACGTGGACGTCGCGCTGAAGGTGAACCCCGGCGCGGGGCGCCTTGCCGAGCTTGGCATGCCCGGGCTGATCGAGATCATGGGGCGCGTCTACGACCTTGAGCTGCGCCGCAGCTACCCGTGCAAGTTGCTGTTCGCCGACCGCCAACCGCTGGACGAAGAGCGCCTCAAGCAGTTCTTTGACCGCCTTGGCAGCACGCGCTTTGAGCTGCGTAACTTCAGCGCGGTGATTCCGGCGGGCGTGTTCATCCCAGCAGCCGAGGTCAATGAAGCGCGCCGCCAGTTCTTCGACGACTTCGACGCGCTGCTGCTGAAAGCTCGCAAGGACAACCTGGACACAGCCGTCGCGGCTGTCTGTGGTGAGCCCAAGGCCGGCGCGACCCAGACAGCCCCGCCGGTGAAGTTCTCCGCGCTGGTGGATCGGCCGGAGTATATCCCGGCGCTGCCGCTGGATTCGCTCGACGAAGTGGTGCTCGACATCGCCAACGGCACGCGCGACGACATCCTCGACGCCTGGGAGGACTGGGGCGACAAGCTGCGCGTTCGTGTGCCGACCATCCTGCGCGCCTGGACCGCGCCGATGGTGGCCGCCAAGTTGCAATCGCTGTTCAACCTCGGCGCGCGGCGCTTTTCGGTCGGCAACCTGGGCGGGTTTGAGTTCGTCGCCCGCGCAGCCGGCATCGACAAGAAACGCCTCGTGGACACCGCCATGCTGATGCGCCGCTCACGCAGCGTGAGCACGCGCGCCGGCATCGCGATCTATGAGCCGCACGTCCCGGAGTTCCAGCGCCACGGCATTGACGTGTCAACGGACTGGCCGTGCTACACCATGAGCCGCGAAGCCGCCAGAAGCTGGGTAGAGCAGGGCGTGTCGCGCATCACCCTGAGCGTCGAGGACGGCATTGCCAACCTGCGCGAGATCCTGCGCGAGTACGCCGGCGTAAGCGAAGTCGTCGTCTACCAGGACACGCCGCTGTTCACGGCTGAGTCGTGCGTGTACGCCAACATGCTCGGCCATTGCCCCGGCAAATCCAAGTGCGACTTCAAGCAGATGGAAATGATCGCGCCCGACGGCCGGAAGTACCTTGCGGTAGACAACTGGTGCCAGACCATCATCCTCGGCGAGCAGGCCTACAGCCTGAGCAAGCGCGTCGACGAGTTGAAGCAAGCCGGCGCCCACCGCTTCCGCATGGACTTCATCCACCGCCCCTACACGCCCGAGCAGATCAAGCAGATCAGCGCGCAAGTGCTGGGCGGTGAACCCGTAGCCGCCACTCACGAAGGCAACTGGTCGCGCGGATTGCAGTAGCCGCCTGCCATCTTGACAGTCCGGCCAAACCCGCTAATCCGTGCGCATGGCGGCGATCCTGATTGCTGACGATGAAGAGATGATGCGCGACTCGCTGGGGGCAATCCTCGCGGGAGCGGGCCACACCGTAGTTGCAGCCAAGGACGGCGAGCACGCGATCAAGCGCCTGGGCGAGCGCCGGTTCGAGTTGGTCATCACCGACTTCAAGATGCCGAAAACCGACGGGCTGGGTGTGCTGGCTGCGGTCCGGGAACAGTCGCCGGGCGTGCCGGTCATCGTTGTCACCGCTCACGGCACGATCGAGTCGGCTGTCACCGCGATGAAGCACGGCGCGTTCGACTTTCTGACAAAACCGTTCGGCGCCGACGAAATCGAAGCGCGCGTCACTAAAGCGCTGGCCCACGCCAAGCTCTCGCGCGAAGCCGAAAACCTGCGCGAGCTCAACCGCGCACCCGAGCGCCCGCTGGTCGGCGGCACCGCGCCCGCCATGCGCGAAATCCTGAACGGGCTGGACCGCATTGCCGCGGCCGACGCCACCGTGCTGATCCAGGGCGAAAACGGCACCGGCAAAGAAGTCGTCGCCCGGCGCATCCACGAGCTCAGCCGCCGCGCCGATCAGCCGTTTGTCGCGGTCAACTGCGCCGCGCTGTCGGCTGGCCTGCTGGAAAGCGAGCTGTTCGGCCACGTGAAGGGCGCGTTCACCGGCGCTGATCGCGACCGCAAGGGGCGCTTTGAACTGGCTGACGGCGGCACGCTGCTGCTGGACGAAGTCAGCGAGATCGACACCAACCTGCAAGCCAAACTGCTGCGCGTGTTGCAGGAGCGCGTGTTTGAGCGCGTCGGCGACGCCACGCCGCTCACCGCCGAGGTGCGCGTGCTGGCGACCACCAACCGCGACCTCGAGGAAGCCATCCGCGACGGCAAGTTTCGGCAGGATCTTTACTACCGCCTGAACGTGCTGACCGTTCAACTTCCCGCGCTGCGCGACCGGCCGCAGGACATCAAGGAGCTGGCGCGGCACTTCGTCGAAAAGCACGCGCGCAAACTCGGCCGCAACGCGCCGACATTCACGCCTGACGGCATCAAGGCGCTGCAAGGATACCGCTGGCCGGGCAACGTGCGGGAACTCGAAAACGTGCTGGAGCGGATCTGCGTGCTAGAGCCTTCCGACGAGTTCGACGCGGCGCTGCTGCAACGCCACCTCGGCAGCGGCACGCAGGTCGCAGCCGGCGGCGGGTTCGCGGGATGGCCAGCCGGCGCGGTGCCCAGCATCGACGACGTGGAAAGAAGATTGATCGAGTACGCGTTGAAAACGCTTGGAGACAAGCAGGCGGTGGCGGATGCATTGGGCATCACGACCAAAACGCTGCGCGCAAAGATTCAGAAATGGGGACTTGAGTAGGTGTCGAAACAGCGAATGACCAATAACCAATATCCAATAACCAATGCAACCGCGCGCCGTACTCATGGGTTATTGGTCATTGGTTATTGGTTATTGCGGTTCACGGATGTTCAAGGACCGCAACGATGACTACCAAGCCGAAGATTCTTCTGATTGACGACGACGTTTCGCACGCCGAGATCGCTGGCGAGGCGCTGGAGCGCGCCAACTATGATGTCAAGCTCGCGCACTCCGGCGACGAGGGCCTGCGCAAGTTCCGCGAAGCCGAATACGACGTGGTACTGACCGACCTGCGCCTGCCGGACACCGACGGCATGCAGGTGCTGCGTCGCATCAAGGCGACCGACGCGGATGTCGAGGTCGTGATCATCACCGGGTACGGCAGTGTCGAGAAGGCGGTCGAAGCGCTGCACGAGGGCGCATACAGCTTTCTCGAAAAGCCCCTGAACAAAGAGGCGCTGCGTAACACCGTCGCCAAGGCACTTGAGCGGCGCCACCTGAGCCTTGCCAACCAGTCTTTGCAGCGCCTGGTAAACGAAAAATTCGGGTTCGAGGGCATCGTCGGCAACAGCCCCGCTTTGCAGGCTGTGTTCAACCGCCTGAAACAGGTCGCGCCCACGGACGCGCGCGTGCTGATCACGGGCGACAACGGCACGGGCAAAGAGCTTGTCGCGCGCGCGATCCACTTCAACAGCAAGCGGCGCGAGGGCCCGCTGGTGGCGGTCAACTGTGGCGCGCTTTCCGGCGGCGTGCTGGACAGCGAGCTGTTCGGCCACATCAAGGGCTCGTTCACCGGCGCAATGAAAGACCACATCGGCAAGTTCGAAGCCGCCGACGGGGGCACGCTGTTCCTGGATGAAGTCGGCGAGATGCCGCTGGAAACGCAGGTCAAGCTGCTGCGCGTCATCGAGGCCAAGGAGGTCACGCCGGTCGGCGCGAACAACCCGCGCAAGGTGGACGTGCGCATCATCAGCGCCACCAACAAGGATTTGCAGGAGCAGGTGCAGCAGGGCAAGTTCCGTGAGGACCTCTTCTTCAGACTCAAAGTCGTCGAAATCCACCTGCCGCCGCTGCGCGAGCGCAAAGGCGACATCCCGCTGCTCGCCAACAGCTTCATGGCGGAGTTCGGCCTACAGCACGACAAGCCGGTCAAAGGCATCGACCACGCCGCAATGAACTGCCTGATCGCGCACGACTGGCCCGGCAACGTGCGCGAGCTGCGCAACACCGTCGAGGAGATGGTGGTACTGGCCCAGGGCGAAACGCTGACCTTGCAGGACGTGCCGACGCAACTGCGTAAGGGCGGCGCCGAGCCGCTGCCACCCGCGCCGGCCGGCGGCGACGGCGGGCTGGAAGGCCTGGTCGGAATGTCGATGGCGCAGATCGAGCGCGAGGTGATTCGCCACACGCTCAAAGCCAACGAGGGCAACCGCGAGCGCACCTCCAAAGTGCTCGGCATCGGCGAGCGCACCCTATACCGCAAGCTCAAAGAGTACGGGTTGAACTAGCCCTGTCCGTAAGGACCGGGTTTGCAGGCCCTTCCCGGACGATCGACCGCACGGGCTACGTTCGTGCCGGTGCACCAATTGCGGGATGGAACGTCTGGAATACCGGACACACCCGGTCCTTACGGACCGGGCTAGCTATCGGCCTTTGGAATCAGCGTGACATGCGCGATCTTGCCGTCGCGAATGCGGTAGATGGCCACGGCGCGGCGGGTCTTGCCGTCCTTGCGCCCGAGCACCGACTCGTCGTCGATCACCCACTCGCCGGCTGTAATGCGTTGCGTGATCAGTGCCATCTGGTTGGGGTTGTCGCGGAACAACGGGCCGTAGATCTCGCGCAGTTTCGCGGCGCCGCTGCACAGCACCTTGCCCGCGCCGTCCACAACCTGCGCATCCGGCGTGTACGTCGCCACAAACGCCTCAATGTCGCAGGCGTTGTAGGCATCAAGTTGCTTCTGAACGATCTGCTCCGGCGTCATCCGGCTCCCTGTACTCAATATGGAACGCTGCTAGCAGAAGCGCCACCGGTAGACTGAGCAGTAAACCTGACAGTGCTGCCGCAGCCAAATGCACGAGTACATAAGGCTCAAAGCCTCCGGTTGTGTTCGGCGGCGGACCGATATCCTTGATCAGCGCGATGCCGGCACCCGCGATCACTCCCATGCAAAGCGTGGTAGCGAATATCCGCTTTCCCTTGCGCGAAAGAGAAGTGCGGATCGGCCTCGTTTCGGGCGGGGGGCGTCGATCCGCCGGCATATACGGCGCCGAGCGCTGGATCAGTCCGATGCGCGCCTCCATGCTGGTAACCGCTGTGAGAAAGTCGTGCAGCTTTCGCTCGCCATCCGGATCGGCTTTGACAACGTTGTCGTCGCCCAGTGTGTCAAACTCGTACTTACGCTGGTCCCGCAGCTTCATCAGGCCCATCACAAAAACCACGTAGAACCCGAAGAGCGTGATCATTTCGCAGTACGAAAGGCCAATCGCAAGCAACAGCCGCAGCCAGAAAGGACCGCCGAACCACGGGAGATGTAGGGGGATCAGCGCCAAGGCGATGGCAAACGACATTGCCAACCCAACCCAGAGTCTCTTGCGTCGAAAGTCCGGCATAGTCGCATTTCAACGGAAAGCATGTGCTGCGCAACGAGAAATCTAGCCCGACTTTGTAGCACCCAACGAAGAAGCGGACGGCTTTCGCCGTCCGCTGGAGTAGGTGGGCGCACCCGAGGGGGTTCGCTATGGCTGCTTCCTTTCGGACCTGACCAGGTTCACGGCCTCTCGCCGCGCCCAAGGCCATTGTCGCTATCGCGCCAACTCGCGCAAGGGGATAGCGCAATCACGGATGGTTCGCGCCAACCCAACCGTTCTGATTTCGTTCCATAGCGGAGTGAACATGCTGCGGATACTACCCCTGCTGCTCCTGCTTGCCGCGCCGCTGGCGGCGCAGGACACCGCTTCGCTATCAGGCTCGGTGCCCAACGGACGGCGGCTGACTTACCTTTACCAGATCGATTTTGGCCCGGCCTCCACCTCCTGGACGCTTGCCTGCGGCCTCACCACGAATTCGAACAACGGGTTGCTGGTGCGGCTGATCGACCTGGACGCGTTGGCTTCCAGCTCGCAGGCCAACCCCGACAGCATTGACGAAACCGCGATCACCGGGTTCGGCACCGCAAACGTGTCGTTGAACGGCACGTACTCGGGCGTGCGCGAGTTCCCCGTCGAGATCGAGACCGCGCAGGGCA
>CAZNBU010000013.1:0-17976 GCA_964571035.1 uncultured Planctomycetaceae bacterium
GAGTTGGGCGACGTGACCAGGATGGCCAGGCGGCGCCGCGCGCAGGCCGGCTTCCACGTCCTGGATGAACGCCTCGTCGATGATGTCGCCGGCAACCTCGCGCAGCTTCTTCACGCTGTTGACGGTCTGGATCAGTTGGAACTTGTGATCCATGAACTTTTCGTATGGCACGTCGGCGAACGCCGGCACGTGGCGCCAGAATTCATCGCTTTGGAACTCGCGGTGTTCGAGAAACTCGGGCTCGACGTCGTCCTTCAACGGCTTCGGCACCGGCACGTCCGCGAGGTGCTGCAGCTCATCTACCTCAGCGACCTGCGGCAGGTCGGCGAAAGTCGTACGGTCGACAACAGTGGTGTCCTTGGTCATGGGGTTATCCCTCGGTGAAAGATCAGTTGGTTGAGTCGTCGGTTTCGACGCGCTGTGCGTCGTCGTGCATCTCGCCCGTGGTCAGCATGGGCGAGGCGTCAATGTCGCGCGCTTCCATCAGCTCCACCACGCGTTGCAGCGAGAACCCGATGGTGGCGCGCTCAAGCTCAGGAAGTTCGTTCAGGCGCTGCTTCAAGGTGCCCTGCAAGGGCGAAGGCGCGTTGTAGGCCAGCTTGAATCCTTCCGGCGTCGGCGCGAGCAGCACGCGACGGCGGTCGATATCGTCGCGCTTGCGCTCGACATAGCCGCGCTTTTCAAGCCGATCGATGATCCCGGTAATGGTGCTGGCGCTGACGAACACGCGGCGCGACAGCTCGGCGCCGGTCATGGCGCCTTCGTCGCACAGGGTGGCCAGACAAACGAGTTGCGGGCCGGTGATCCCGTAACGGGCCGCCAGCTCGCGCGAATGGATGTCAACTGCCCGGATGATGCGCCTGAGTGCCTGTAAGATCTGGATCTCCGGTTTCTGCGGCAGGGGCGGGCCGGTGTACGCACCGTCCGCCCGCGAGGCGTCGGATCGGGGAAGGCGTTGCGAATCCAGCGAATGGTCTGCGCCGCTCATCCCTACCCTTGAGTACCTTTCCTATCGACCAACAGGATCATAGTAAAAATGATTTCAGTTGAAATGGTATTCCTGAATCGGGCCGTTTTGCGTAAGTAGTTTATTGGTAGATCGTTACGTAAACAACAGCGGCGGCCCCGCAGGCCGCCGCTTGACGGAGCTGGTCGACTACTTGCTTTGCGTACCGCCGCCCCCGCCTTTTGACTTCGCTTCCGGTGTGTCGGGCAGCACTCGACCAAACCCGCTGGAGGAAGCGGACGCCCGGGCACCCGAGCTCGTCTTCGTCACCGAAATCCTGATCAGCTTGCGCTCTTTTGCATCCCACTCGAAGTTGGCGCGAAACGCTTCCCAGGCTTCGGTTGAGACCTTTTCCTTCAAATCTTCCGGCGACTCGGCTTCGACCCTCGTGTTTTTGTACTCGTAGATGATGCCGGCCTCACCCAACTGGGCGTGACAGGCAACCGGCGCCAACGTCAGCCTGCCGCTGGCCAACGGCCCAAAACTCTCGTCCGTAAACGGGGCAAGGTTGATCGCGTAGCGCTTCTTGTCCTCAAGCAGGTCTGCCACCCCGGTGCTATAGACCAGCAGCGTCGGGTTTCGCTTCTGCACTTCGTCGAACCGGAAGAGTGCCCGAAGCAGGGGCTGATGCGCGTCAAGATTCTGCACTTCCTGCTCGAGGTCACGCACTTGCGCCACCAGCCGGGCATACTTCACGAAGATCTCGTCACCCTTCGAATCCTGAGCCTTGATCGTCCTCGGCGTCCACGTGAACGAATCACCTGCCACAAAAGCCGCTTCAGCGAACTCCGGCGTTGACGCCCTCATCCACGCTTCGCCCCTCTGGATGCTGGCATGCACCGAGTTGACCCGATTCCATGAACCCGCAAAGCGCGGGTTGTCGCGCCAGAAGGAATCCACTGGGTTGCAAGTCACGTCCGACATTGAGCCCGGCATCATGTGGATGTTGGCATCGCCCGCGCGCACGATGAACTGTGTCAGCGCCGCCGTCATCACCTTGCTGACCCCGTTGTGCACCTCAAGCACCGGCGGCTGCGCCTCCTGGCAGCTCAGCCGGAACACGGTGTCTTCCTTCAACTGCACGCGCGACCCGTCGTCCAGCGCCAGCGAAACCGGCTGCGCGCCGACGCGGGCCCACGACTCTGCGGGCAGTGCGTCCGCTTTGCGCCATTCGCCGCCGTACTCAACCAGCACTTCGCCTTGCTCCAGCATGGCGGGGGCGCGGTCGGCGGCGGCTACGCGCATGACCTGCGGCTCAGGCTTCAGGATCAGGAACAGGCCGACGGCCACGACGATCAGCGCCGCGGCCTGGGTGACGATCATCCACAGCGGCACGCGCAGCAGCTTGCCCGCGGGCTGTTGCTCAACGGATTCGGCGGCGCCCAGCATGACCAATGTGCGCTCCAGCGCCCGCGCCTCGGCAGGGCCCGAGCGGGCGTCGCGCACCACGGCTTCGCGCACCAGCGCTTGCTCGTCGCGGTAGCTGTCGTACACGGCGCGGCACTGGTCGCACTGGGCGAGATGCTCAAGCATCCCGTCGCGCTCGGCGCCTTCGATCAGCCCGTAGGCCAATGCCGTCAGGTCATGGGGTTCAGGGTGCTGCATTGCCTGGCTCCGTTCGGGCGAACTTCGCCCTGAGTCCTTCCAGCGCGCGGTGAAGGGCCACGCGCACTGCCGTTTCTTTCATCCCTTCCATGTCCGCGATCTCGCGGCTGCTGAGCTGCCCGAAAAAGCGCAGCTCAAGGATGCGCCGGGCGCGGTCCGGCATGCCTTCCAGTTCGCGCCGGATGCTTTCCAGGTTCTCCTCGTGCGCCAGCCGCTCCAGCGCAACTTCGGTCGCGCTGCTGAAATCGGCGGGATCGGGCAGGTTGTCCGAAATCGTAAGGCGCTTGCGCGCCCGGGCGATCTCGACGCAAACGTTGTGCGCGATGCCGAACAGCCATTTGCGCGGGTCGCGCGCGGGGTCGTAGCTGTCGAAGTACTTGTACGCACGCATGAACGTTTCCTGCAGCGCGTCCTCCGCCTCCGCCTCTGTGCCCAGCCGGCGGCGGCAATACCCGAACAGTGGGCCGTGATGTACCACAGCCAGCTTGCTCAGCATCGAGCGCCTGTCAGGTTTGTCACCCATCCTGCCCACCCCCGGGCTGTACAGGATACGGATGAAGGAAGGGTTGTGTTACAGGGGATCGGGGCGAATTCGCTACCCGTCGAGGCGGTACAGGACCTGCGTGATCAACTGGGCGCCAACGCGGGAGCCGCGATTGTCGGTCACCCGCTGCAACTGGGCGCCTTCGGGGCCTACGACGGGCGGCGGGTTTTCGACCTCAAGTGCGTAGAGCACCAGGTCGTCAACCGCGTAGATGTAGGCGATGTAGACCTTGTCGCGATCGCCGGAGTGGTCGATGCGTACGTAGCGGGTGATGCTGACCGTTCTGGCTTCCCCAGGGCGGATCACCGATGACGTGCCGCCGGCGTCGTTGGCTTCGGTGACTTTGACGTCAGCGGTAGGGTCGCCCTGCCGCCGCGTCGTCAGGCCGAGCGCAAACTCCAGCGGGTCGCGCTCACTGAACCCGTTTGAGTTCAGCCTTTTGCGGATGTCCCGCGTAAACTTTTCGGTCGCATACTTGTCCGGTGCCCGGATCAGGAAGAGGCTGCAGTTCTGCGGGTAGTCCTGCTTGGCAACCTTGTCTTCGCCATCCCCCAGAATGCGATACCCCGTCGACAAATACTCGGCGGCAACCGAAGGCATGTTGGTTTCAGCCGCTTTCGTGGGATCCATTGCCGCACCTTTTGAATTCCACCCGCCATACGCGACCGTGTCCTTGCGCAACGCCTCCTTGGGCAGCAGGCGCGCAAGTTCCCGGTGCGCTTCGGTCGGGGCCTTGTCGAGATCGACTGCGGGGGCGTATTGGACTTTCATGGGTGCAGTCCGGTCGCCTTCCAGCGACGCCGCCTTGGGCGCAACCGGCTCGTTTCCGCCGCCGCAAGCGACAAGCAACAGACCCAGCACGGCGCACGAAAGCGCTCGCCCGATTGCCCACTGCCGATTGCCGATTGCCGAAATCATTCCCACTCAATCGTTGCCGGTGGCTTGCTGCTGATGTCGTACACCACCCGATTAAACCCGCGCACTTCGTTGATGATCCGGTTGCTCATCTTCCGCAGCAGGTCGTAATCCAGCCGTGCCCAGTCGGCGGTCATGGCGTCCACACTTTCCACCACGCGAATAGCGCAGGTGTACTCGTGCGTGCGCTCGTCCCCCATCACGCCGATACTCTTGACCGGCAGCAGCACCGCGAACGCCTGCCAGATCCTCTTTTCCAACCCGGCTTTGCGTATCTCCTGTCGAACGATCAAGTCGGCTTCGCGGAGAATGGAAAGTCGATCTTCGGTCACTTCGCCGGGGCAGCGCACCGCCAGGCCGGGGCCCGGGAACGGCTGGCGCCAGACCAGCGTGTCGGGCAAGCCCAGCTCGCGCCCGACTTCGCGCACTTCATCCTTGAACAGAAAGCGCAGCGGCTCAACCAGTTCAAAGTCCATGTCCTCGGGCAGCCCGCCGACATTGTGGTGGCGCTTGATCATGGCAGTCGGCCCGCCGTGGGCGGCGACGCTTTCGATCACGTCGGGGTACAGGGTGCCCTGCGCCAGAAAGCGCGCGTCCTTGACCTTGCGGGCGTGTTCTTCAAACACGCGCACGAACTCTTCACCGATGATGATGCGCTTTTTGTCCGGGTCTTCGACGCCTTTGAGCTTGCCCAGAAAGCGCGCGCCGGCGTCGGCTACAATCAGGTTGACCTTGAAATGGCCTTCAAAGGCCTCGCGCACCTCTTCAACTTCCCCCGCGCGCAGCAACCCGTTGTCCACCATGATGCAGGTGATCTGGCCCGGCACGGCTTTGCTGATCAGGGCCGCGACCACGCTGGAATCAACGCCTCCCGACAACCCGCAGATCACATGGCCCTTGCCTACCTGCTTGCGGATGCGGTCGCACTGCTCATCGACAAAGCTGCTCATCTGCCAGTCGCCGCGGCAGTGCGCCACGTTGAACAGGAAGTTCTTCAGGATCAGCAGCCCGTTCACCGAGTGCTTCACCTCGGGGTGAAACTGCACGCCATAAAACGGGTGCTTCGTGTGCCGCACAGCCGCGTACTCGCACGACGGCGTGGTTGCCAGCGTCTCGAACTCGGCGGGCAGGCTCGTCACCTTGTCGCCGTGGGACATCCAGACGCGCAGGGCGTCCGGCTTCTCCGGCAGCTCGCGGCTCATGCCGGCGAGCAGTTCGTTTTCGTGGGCGATGTCCAGCTCGGCGTGGCCGAACTCGCGCGCCTGGCTGCGCTCGACTTTGCCGCCCAGCGCCTGGCTGCCGAGCTGCATGCCGTAGCAGATGCCCAGCACCGGGATGCCGGACGTGAAGATGTTGGGGTCTACGGTGGGTGCGCCCTCGCCGTACACGCTGGCGGGGCCGCCGGAGATGATGACGGCTTTGCACCCGCTGGCCATCAACTGGTCGAGGGTTGTCTTGTGGGACAGGATCTCGCTGAACACGCCCAGCTCGCGCGTTCGGCGGGCGATCAACTGCGTGTACTGCGACCCCAGGTCAAGGATGACGACGTGCTCATGTGCCGCCATGGCGCCTCCAAATGCAAGCGGCGGAGACGTCAGAGCCGTCCCCGCCGGGGCAAAAGAGGAATATAGGCACAGAACTCTCCTGTGCAAGAGAGAAACGGCGGAATGGCGAATGGTCAATGATCAATTTTCAATGGCGATGGCGGGGTGCCGCACTTCATTAGATCATTGAGAATTGACCATTGATCATTGCCCTTCACGCCCCGCGCCGCTTTACCGTGATCTTCGGTTTGGGCTTGCCCGGCGTGCGGATCAACTCTAGCCGCAGCGTTTCGTTGGTGCCGAGGCGCAGCTCCATCGGCCCTTTGCTTAGCCCGCTGATCTGGTCGCGGCCGTCGATCTTCTGGCCTTCCAGCCACGTGCCGTGCTTGCTCAGGTCCTGGATGTAGATGTGGCTGGAGTCCTTGAACGTCAGCTTCACGTGCTGGCCGCTTACCGTCAGGAAGTGCTTTTCTTTCTCGCCGGTGCCGTGGTACGGCTTGTCGGTGGGCGTGTCGCTGGCTTCGTCGCCGGGCACGATCCGCATGCCGGCGCTGCGCGAGCGGCCGATCACCAGCTCGCCGCCCTGCTCAATCACGTGCTCGCTGCCTTTGCAGTACCCGGCGATGCCGGTGACCTTGATGGTCAGCAGGCCGGTCGCCTTCTCTTCGCCGATGAGTGTCATGCTGCCTCCGGTTCCGGGGCTTCGTGGTTGGTGTAGACGTTTTGTACGTCGTTGTATTCGTCCAGCGCCTCAACCAGTTTTTCTACGCTTTCGGCAGTTGCTGCATCCACTTCTACGCGCATCTGGGGCACGTACTCAAGCTCGGCGGTGACCCATTCGATGTTTTTCGCGGCCAGGGCTTTCTTCACCGGCTCAAGCTCGGTCGCGGGGGTGGTGATCGTGAACATGTCCTCGGCGGCTTGCAGGTCTTCGGCGCCGGCGTCGGCGACCAGCAGCAGCATCTCCTCTTCGCCGGGGGTGTCTTCTGTGCGCTCAACGATAATCACGCCCTTGCGGTCAAAGCTGTGCATCACGCTGCCGGTGGCGCCCAAGTTGCCGCCGTGCTTGTCGAAGATGTGTTTGATGTCCGGCGCGGTGCGTTTGCGGTTGTCGGTGAGGGTCTCCACGACCAGGGCGACGCCGCCGGGGGCGTAGCCTTCATACACCAGCTCTTCGGGTGCGGCTTCGTTCAGCTCGCCGGTGCCGCGCTTGATGGCGCGGTCGATGTTCGACGCGGGCATATTTTCCTTGCGCGCGTCGTCGATGGCATCCTGAAGCCGGTTGTTGGTGCGCGGGTCACCGCCGCCCATGCGCGCCGCCACAATGATGTGGTGCGCCAGCTTGCTCCATATCTTGCCACGCTTTTTGTCCACCGCAGCTTTGCGGTGCTTGATGTTCGCCCACTTGCTGTGACCTGCCATACGGAATCCTCTCTAGTGCCGCAGTATAGCACTGCCGTTCGGTGTGCGGAGTTCGGGGTTCGGGCCGTTACCTCAACCCCGAACACCGAACCCCGAACACCGAACTGCACTTCGACACCCCATGACAGCGAACTCGCGCGTGTTATAGTCCCCGCCGAGGAGATTGCCGTGGCCGAGAACCATGCCACAGACGTACGTTCCATCCTGACCGGCGATTCGCCGCAGGACCGCCGCGCCAATGAGCGCAAGCTCAACTTCTGGGAACGCATCTACCTGCCCGAAATCTTCAAGGGCTTGGTCAATACGTTCAAGATGATCTTCCGGCCCAGCACCACCATCGACTACGTCGGCGAAAAGTCGCGGCCGGACCAGCGCCACGTGCCGGCGGTCGGGTACCGCGGCGAGCACTACCTGAAGGTTGACGACGGCGGCAACATCAAGTGCGTCGCCTGCTACATGTGCAGCACCGTCTGCCCAGCCGAATGCATCATCATCGAGGGCGAGCCCACGCCGCTGGAAGACTTCGGCGCGCAGCGCTTCAAGAAGCCGCAGTCTTTCGAAATCGACATGCTCAAGTGCATCTACTGCGGCATGTGCGTAGAGGCCTGCCCCAAGGACGCCATCGCCATGACCACCACCTACAACCAGGTGGGCACCAAGCGCGGCGACTTCATTTTCGACATGGCGCGGCTGGTGAAGAACAACGACGAGTTCATGGGCAGCCTCGGCCTTGAGCGCAGCGGGCGCGACCAGAACGGCAACTATCCCCTCAGCCCAGGCGGGTGCGGCCCCGACGTAACCCACGGCGTGCAACCCTTCCGCCAGGGAGTGCGGTCTGGGGGCGCCTAGCCCTCATCGGTGAATAGTTCCGCCACGTCCGCGACCGGCACGAAGAAGCGTCCAGGCTCGTCACCGAGTTCCTGAAACTTGAACGTGCGATAGAACTCCGCAGCCGCTTCATCCTTGGCATCAACGACGATCAGTGCCGACGCGATCTCCATTGATCCGCGTACCGCACGATGCAGCGCATCAAGCAACAGTAACCGCCCATATCCTTTTCCACGGTAGGACGTGTTGACTGCCAAGCGACCAAGCAGTGTTGCCGGCACCTCGGGATATCGGGGCAATTCCGCTTGTGTTTCCGGCGGCAGGCTGGTCAGCAGGACATGACTAGCCGAGAGCGTATAGAACCCGATAATGGTCCGGTTGTCATTGTCCGTCAGCACGTAGGGCGCTGCCACATTCGCCTTACGATTCTGCAGCGCGTACCGCTGAACGTACACGTCCAACGCCGGTGAGCCGCATTGAAACGCGGCCCGATCATGGGATTTGGCCAACGGTACGGTGTGCACTAGAACCCGGCCCGAAGCGTGCCGGCCTTGTAGTCGCGGGCAGCTTCGATCAGTTCTTTGGAGGGACCGCGCGGGTTGAGCAATGCGTCCGCAAGCATTCGCGACTGCTCTTCGTTGAGTTCGATGCGCCTTTCGCGCTCAATCTCTTTGTATGCTGCCGCAACCGCGCTGTCGGCAACGTAGCCCGAAAGCGACTTGCCCAGGATGCTGGACGCGCGTTCCAGAATTTCTCTCTGCCGCGCGGTTAGACGGATATCCACGCGCGCGGACTTTGTGGCGCGTTTTCCTTTGCTGCGCCGGGCGGACGTCTTGGGTCCGGTTTTCATACAACCTCCATGCCTGATTGTACGGTAATTTACCGTACACTTCAACGAGCCGCGGTTTCCGGCCCTTTGCGGTGACCTGCGTTCTAGAACGCGTAGAAGTCAATCGACGTGATTGCCGCGGCTACGCCGCTCCCTACACTGTTCGCCATGAAACGAACCCGCTGGCTGCCCTTGTGTCTTGGTGCGATGACCGTGGCGTGCATCATCGGGTGCGGCAAGACCTCGAACGACGCGCCACGTGCTCCACGCAATGCTGAGTCAGCGTCCTCCCCACGGAGTGCGCTCGTTGGGCCCGCGGAATCCGAAGGGCCGGAGGCGCCGCCCATGGACAAGCCGTGGCGCGAGTGGGTCGACGAGTCGCCGATGCGCCAGAAGATGCGCTCCATGTGGTTCGCGAGCGGGCTGATCGTCGGCAACTCGTACTACCCTGAGATCGCCGACCTGTTCCTGCTGCGCCAGTCCGCCGAGAACATCGCCGCCAAAGCCGACGGGTTCGCCAAGCACTGGGAAGCCGTTCGCACCAACAACCGCCAAGCCGCCGCCGCCGTCAACGAAAACGACTGGCAGAAGGTGGAAGACCAGCTCGTTGAAACCGAGCAGGCATGCGAAAGCTGCCACTTCGAGAACTGGTCGATGTCCACGCGCGGCGCGATGGGCGCCACGCTCGAAGGGTGGCGCGACAACGACGGCGTCTTCGGCGACGAGCCGTGGGGCCGCATGCGCCTCAACGGCTCGCCGCAATGGATCGGGCAGATGCTTCAATTGCGCGCGCGAGTGCGCGGCGCGATGTTTCGGGCGCGCCGGCTGGACAAGAAGTTCGTCCTCGAAAGCACACGCATCATCCATGAGTTCGCCGATGACCAGGCGCGGCGCTGGCGGCTGATCGAAGGCCAGGCGAACGCGATCACCCGCATCTCCCGCACCGGAGCGCTGTGGGAAGTGCAGGGGCACTACACGTCCATGCGCCGCCACTGCATGGAATGCCACGAAAAGTTCGCCCCCGACCGCGGGTTGGACCCGATGCCCTGGAAAGGCTAGGTCGACAAGCCAACGCGAAGGTGCGAACCATTCGCGAAGACCGCGAAGAACTGCCCAAGAAGAATAGCCACGAAAACGCGAAAGCACGAAAGTCAATCAAGAGGCGTTTCGTGCTTTGGTGCTTTGGTGGTTCAAGCCCTTGCCCTTCTTTGCGGCCTTCGCGTGAACTTCGCCTCTTCGCGTAGAGTAGTTCGGGTCGCCACTAAGGCCCGAAGACCTTTGGCAGGGCGTTCTGTTGCCAGAGGCTCATCAG
Source organism: uncultured Planctomycetaceae bacterium (assembly GCA_964571035.1). Taxonomy (GTDB): domain Bacteria; phylum Planctomycetota; class UBA8742; order UBA2392; family UBA2392; genus JADJRK01. The sequence goes on from CAZNBU010000013.1 coordinate 10,006, forward strand.
GTCCATGGCGATTGCGACGCACACGTGGATCAGCACGCCGCCCCAGATGCTGCGGGTCCGCAGTGCAAGCCACCCCAGCACCAGCCCGGCAATGATCGCGCCCAGCGCCTCGAGCAGCGGTTTGTGGTAGTGGATCATGCAATACGGCACCACCATCACCGGGATCGCGCCCAACCCCAGCTTCTTTTCCAGCGAAAACAGCAGGAACCCGCGGAAGAAAAACTCCACCGCGAAGAACTGCGCGCCGTACATCGCCCACCAGAGCAGCAGGATCGCCCACGACCACGTCTCGCAATAGCGCGGCTTCACGAACGGGTATGTGTTCGTGAACCCTTCGCGCGTGCTGGCCCAATAGACCCCCACCAGCACGATCACCAGCAGTACGATGTAGATCCACAGTTTGCCCAGCAGGCCGGCGACGCTCAGGCCCAGGTCGCGCGGCTTAAATCCCATCACCGCGGCGACAGCCCACGCGGCGACCACCCACAGCGCGAACGTGCCGCCGATCCACCACGCCCAAGGCAGCAGCGACCCCCACCACGGCGCTTCGGTACCCGGCGGGACCCGCTTCCAGGACCCGTAGAACACGCCCGGCGCATATTGACGCGTCAAGTCAGGAAACGTGTTCACGAAACTGCTGGAGAGAAACAGGTACTCCACCAGCGTCAACGCGACAGCCGTGTACGCCAGCACAACCAGCGGCACCCGCCACGCCTTTGCGTCTTCCCACGCTGACTTCAGGTTTACGGGCTGGGGTTCCACCGCTCACAACCCCCGTCGTGCAAGCTCTTCGCGCAGCGCGTCAATGTCGCTGAATTGCAGCGCCTGCATGCCCGCGCGGCGCGCGCCGTCCACGTTCTCGGGCTTGTCGTCGATAAAGAGGGTGTCGGGCGCGCGGGTGCCCAGCAGCTCCAGCGCCTCGCGATAGAAGGTGGGATGCGGCTTCACAAACCCGATCTTGTACGAAACGGCTTGCGCGCGAAACGCCGCAAGGCAGCCCAGTTCGACGCCCAGCTTCTCGTGGTGAATGCGGTCGGTGGTGCTTGCCAGCGCGCACGGAACGCGCCTTGCAAGCTCAGTCGCGAGCGCGTCCATCTCAGGGTCCGGCGCCACCGCCAGCCCCCAGATGCGCCGCCAGTCGGCGCTTGTCAGCGCAACCTCCCAGCGCGTTGCAAGGAACATCGCCACGCCACCCGGATGTTTCAGGCCGCAGTCGAACTCGTGTTTCAGGCCGCGGTCGTACAGTTCGGTTCGCAGCTCGTCGCCGCTGATCCCCGTGTGCTCGTGCCAGGCTTGCCAGACCGGCGCTTCATCCACGCGGCACAGCACGCCGCCAAGATCAATCAGCACCCCTTTGACCGCGCTCATGGGATGTACGCCTCGAGTTCGATCTCGATCAGCATGTCCGGGTTGATCAGCTTGCGCACCTCCACCATGGTTGAAGCCGGCGGGTACTTGGCGAAAAACTCGCCGTGCGCGCGGCCGTAGTCGTCCGAAAACCGAATGTCCGTGACGTACATGCGTGTGCGCACCACATGCTCGGCGGTCGCGCCAAGCTCAGCGGCGGCTTTCAGCGCGATCTCGAAGCAGCGCTTGGCCTGCGCGTAGGGGTCGCCGGGGGCGTGGGTGTTGCCGTCATCGCCCAACGGCGCTGTGCCAGAGACGTGCACAACGTTGCCAACCCGCACCGCGCGCCGGTACCCGAACTGCTGCTCCCACGGCGCACCCGACGTATAGACCTTGCGTTCCATGCCGGCACGTTAGCAAAAACCGACGCGCCGCACACGAAGCCCGCAGGCGGGTTGTCAGGATGTGATCTCGCCTTCGACGAGGCGGGGGGCTACGGTGGATACATCCAGCTCGGCGGCGCAATCGATGTCGCCGGTGTATCCGCGCTCGATCAGCTCGCGCCCGCTGCCGCATTCACTGAGAACCTTGTGCAGGTTGCCCTTTGCGGCTTCAAAAGCCGCTACCGCGGTCTGCGCCTCGGGCGACTGCGTGCCCGGCAGCGCCGCCAGCACCGCCCCCGCGCCCAGCATGTCCTCCACGGCCACGCGCAGCGCGCCGTCTTCCCAGCGCTCGCCGGCGGCGATCACGGTAACCGGTTTGCCCAATGCCGCGGCGGCCTTCGCCACGGCGGTGGCATTGCGCAGGCAGGCCACGAAAACCGGCGTGCCGGCTTCAGCCGCGGCAGCACAAGCCGACCCGTTCGGCGAAGGCAGCACAACAACCGAGCCGGACGCAACGTTGCCGAACGACTGCGGCGAAAGCGAAGGCTCGCCCTCCTCGCGGCGGACAGCCAGCACTGCACCGCGCTCCGAAGCCACTTCAGCGCCCTCGGGCCCGGGCGCGACCGGCACAATGCGGATGCCGCGCTCAACGGCCATGCAGACGGCTGTGCCGAAGCTCAGCACATCGACGACAACAACGACGTCGCCGCGGTCAGCGGCGCGCAACATCCCTCGGGGTTCCCAAGCCATACGGGCCTGGAACTGGTGCTGGTCAAACGGATCCACGCTGCGAATCTCCGGGCGTTGGGCAAAGTGTGCAGAGAGGATACGCCACGAAACGCGATCTGTCAGGTAATTGCATCGGACTGAACTGCCGACGCGAAGGAGCGAAGGTTGCGAAGTACGCGAAGAGCCCCCACTGTCGGGCAGACTCTTCGCGTTCTCCGCGCAGTTCCTCGCCTCTTCGCGTTACGCAGTTGCAGTCAATGGCCGTCAGGGTTCACAAGCTGGAACCAGTTGCCGTCGGGATCGGTGAAGGCTGCGCAACCGTCGGCGTCGCGGCCATTGATCACCAGGCCGCGTGATTGCAGGCGGTCGAGCGTGCCCGGCAGGTCGTCGGTGTACAGCACAATCCCGCTGCGCGAGCTCGGGTACTCACCGGGCGCAGCCGGCGCTGTGCCGGGGCGCAGCAGGATCTCGCGGTCGCCCAGGGCAACCCACACGATGCGCCCTTCGGCTTGCTCGCTGATCACCTCGAACCCCAGCACATCGACGTAGAATTTCTTCGACGCCTGCGGGTCCTTCACAAACAGCTCTGTGTGGCCGATGCGCATGGTTCCCTAAAACGGCAGTTTCAGCGCGCCCGCGATGAACTTCATCAGCGGCTTGGTGGCAGCGTACTCTTTTGCCACTACGTCGGCGAAGTCTTTTCGCGCGCAGGCGTCGCGCTTGAGCTTTCTGAACAGCACAAAATCCTTGCGCTTGATGTCTTCAATGCACGGGTGTTCCTTGTCGAACCCCTGCGGCGGCCGCGACAGCGCCTCTCCGCCCGGCTCCCACCCTTTGGCCTTCACCGCCGCCTGCCAGCCTTTGCAGTCGGCTGCGATCGCCTTGCGGATTTTCTCCAGCGGGCCCTTCTCCGGCCGCCACACGCCCGCGCCCAGCATCACCTCTTTGGTGTCGATGCCGACGTAGTACCCGAACTCGCCCTTGCCGTGCATGAAGCGCAGCGCGAGGTAGTCGTTGTACGGCGCCTTGTCCTTCGAAAAACGCACGTCGCGGTAGATGCGCATCAGCGACCCGCCCGACTTGCGGTCGTCCGCACCCAGGTGCTTGCTGATCTTGCCCAGCCGCGGCGCCATCAGCCGCACGAAATCCAGCGCCGGCTCAAGGTAGGCGCTTTCGTAGCGCCGCTTGTTGGCGTTGAACCAGTCGCGGTTGTTGTTGGTTTTCAGGTCGTCGAGAAACTTCAACAGCTCTTTGCTGAACATACGCCCCCCTTGGGGTGTATATGCAACCAGGGCGATTCACCCGCCACACAAAACCACAATGTTGACCAGCCGCCGTGAGTCATTTCTGATCGGGCAATGTCGGAGTACTTCCTTCAAAGCGATCGCATCGGTTGGCGCACCTGGACGCCCGCGGACGCCGAATTGGCGTGGGAGCTGTGGGGCGACCCGGAGGTCACCCGGCTGATCGGCGGCCCGTTCACGCGCGAGCAGGTGCGCAAACGGCTGGCGCGCGAGATCGCTACGCAGGAATCCGACGGCATCCAGTACTGGCCGATCTTCCTGCTCGAGGGCGACGTGCACATCGGGTGCGCAGGCCTGCGCCCGTACATGCAGGAGCTGCACACGCCCGAGTTCGGCGTGCATCTCAAGCCGAAGTTTCGCGGGCAAGGGTACGCCACAGAAGCCGGTGAGGCGGTGCTGGGATATGCGTTCATCAAGCTGGACGTGCACGCGGTGTTCGCCGGGCACCACCCGGCGAATCAAGCGTGCAGGCGCATGCTGCGCGAGTTGCGGTTTCGCTACACGCACGACCAGCTTTACCCGCCCACCGGCCTGCTGCACCCAAGCTACCTGTACGCCCGCCCCCAAAAGCCGACGCCGCGTGTGTAACGCTCGTCAGGCGATCGGCTTCAATACGTAGCGGCCGTAGGCGATGAACGCCATGAGCAGGCCCAGCACGATGCTGAAGATGATCGGGCCAACCTCGTTGTACTTCACGTGCACCCAGATGAACAAAAGGCTCTCGGCCGCCAGCAACCCTGCAGCGGCCACCGTGAGCACCGGCATCCAGCGCGTGGCGGAAGGCACGATCAGCCCGACAACGCAGACCAGCTCAAGCACGCCGAGCGCCATCCACCCCTCTTTCGGCAGCGCGCCGAACGACGGCACGTCGCTGCTGATCTTGTCGAACATGAAGAGCTTCATCGCGCCCGACGCCCCATACAGGAGCGCCGCAAGGCCCTGCAGGACCCACAGCAGAATGTTCATGGCGTGCCGACCGCAATTGGAATGAGTGCGAAATGCTAGCCCTGCAGGGCAAAGCGTGTCAAGTTCAGCAAACCCGCCGAAACGCCCGTACCAGGCCACTTTCCGCGCGCTGGCCAGTCACATGAAATGACGCCTGAGGAAAGCGCGTCCCGAACCTGTCTTGAGGTACTTCTCGAACTCCCTTGCCTTCGATTCATCCGCGAACCGAATGGCAACAACGCACTCCCAGGGCTTGAACTTCCTGGTGTGGGTGGACTTGCCTTGGTTGTGGTCGTTGAGGCGGGTGGGCAGGTCTTCGGTGATGCCGGTGTAAATTTGCTTCGGGCTGGGGATACTGCGGAGGATGTACACGTAGAACATGCGTCCTCCGGTCGAGCTCAACTTCCGTCAGGGACGCCAGTCCCTGATCTAGGGACCATCGATCCCCACGGGACGAGCCCGCCTTCGCCAAGGCTACGGCGGGCAGACTTCGCGCGGCCCTGAGGCCCAATGCGCGTCAAGTCTGGCCTGCCAGACGTAGCGCGGCTGGGACGCCAGTCCCAGCCGCGCGAAGTCTGGTGGAGGTGGCGGGAATCGAACCCGCGTGCCGTACAGCTATTCGACGAGGCATCTAGGTGCGTAGTCTGCCTATTGTTCTGATCGTGAGGGCGCCGACAGACAGGCTACCTCACGACGATCCGCTGGGTCTCGCACTCGGCCCCGCGGCAGGGCTTTCGTGCCAGCCTGATGCATCATTTCGCTCTACGTTCTCTCAGGCGAAGAACGCAGCACGCTCGGAGCACTATTAGGCTGCGAGAGCGTAGCCATTGTTGGCATGTATGGTTTTTGCCGGACGATTTACGAGGTCACCGACATCCTCGACACCCTTCCTCGCCGCACAACTCCACGGTCGAAACCGATCACCCCCATTGTCAAAGAGGAGCTATTGTAGCAGCCGCCGCGACGCCGTGCAGGCGTGGCGCGGGCGCCCCGCCCACGGGGTGTTGGGCGCGGAGCGCCCCGACAACGTTAGCCCCGGCCAAGGGCCGGGGTCAATCGCGCCCGCACCACACCAAGGCGCGGAGCGCCGACACAGCAGCCGCACCGTTTGTGTCGGCGCTCCGCGCCTCTGGCAAACCCGGTACCGGATACCCCGGCCCGTGGCCGGGGCTAACATTGAAGCGGCGCATCCGCGCCGGAAAACGTGTGGCCGATCCGAGGCAAAGGCGTGCTTTGCCTCGGTACGTTGCTGCGCAACTCTGCGCTCCAAGGAGACAACCATGAAGCCGGAAGAGTTCGTGCAGGCCTGGGAAGCCGCGCTGGCTACGCAGGACTGGTCGCGGGTCGAGCCGCTGGTTCACCCAGCCGCGTGCGTGACGTTTTCAAACGGCACAACGCACCGCGGGCGCGAGGCGGTGCAAGCCGCGTTCACGCGCAACTTCCAGATGATCAAAAGCGAGCAGTACCGGATGTCCAATCTGCACTGGATCCGCAAGGACACCCGGTTCGCGGTCTACCTCTTCGAGTACGAGTGGAAGGGCATCATCAACGGCAAACAAGCCGCCGGAGCCGGCCGCGGAACCCAGGTGCTGATCCACGAAGGCCAATGGCAGCTACTAGCCGAACACCTCGGCCCCAAGTCGTAGCATCGGCATCCCTGCCGATGGAGTGCCAACGGGCTTCCAGCCCGTCATCGGCTGGAAGCCGATAAGCACGCCATGGCCAGGATGGCCATGCTACGGTCAAGTGTAAGGGTGGCACGGCCATCCTTGCCGGGAGTAGTGGCAGGGGCCTCTGGCCCCTGCTGCCATGAGCTGGAAGCTCATGGCACTACTCATGCGCTGGAAGCGCATGCCACCTAGTGCTGGCGCCGCACCCGGCTGTCGGGGATGCCTAGTTCTTCGCGGTACTTGGTGACTACCCGGCGGGAGGCTTTTATGCCTGCTTCCGCCAGCTTCTTTGCTAGCGCCATGTCGCTCAGGGGCTTCTTCTTGTTTTCGCCGTCTACGATCTCTTTGACCTTCTGCTTTACGGCTTCGCGGCTGGTCTCTCCGTCGTCCTTGGGCAGGCCGCCCGTGAACAGGTCGTTCATGGCTACTATGCCCTGTGGCGTCTGCATGTACTTGCTGTAGACAGCGCGCCACACCGTGCTGTGGTGGATGCCCAGCTCGTCTGCGATGTCCTGCATCTTCATCGGCTTCAAACCGCCGATGCCCCAGCGCAGGTAGTCCTGCTGGCGGCGCACGATGCTGTTGGCTACGCGCTCGAGCGTGCTTTGCCTTTGCACCAGCGCCTCGATCAGTTGCTTCGCGTGGTTCACCTTGCCCTTGATGAAGTTCAAAGCCTCCTTGTCAGCCATCTTCTTCTCAAGCATGTGCAGGTAGTACGGGCTGATACTGAGGCGCGGCAGGTTCTCGCGCGTGAGGCGCACTTTGAACTGGCGGTTCTCGTCTTCTTCCACGATGACGTCGGGGGTTACGACCTGGGTGGGCGTGTCGTTGTAGATGCTGCCCGGCTGCGGGTTCAGCGTGCCCAGCAGGTCGATGAGCAGCTTGACCTCATCGTTGGAGATGCGCATTTCGCGGGCGATGCGCGGGACGCGGTTTTTGAGCACGTCATCCCAGTGTTCGGTCAGCAGCGTCTTTAGTTTGTCGTAGTCGGGGTCGTTCTTGCCTACTTGCAGCAGCAGGCACTCGGCTAGGTTACGGGCGCCTACGCCTTTGGGTTCGAGGGACTGGATGGTTTCGAGGGCCCATTGGGCTTCTTCGACCGTGAAGGGTTCGGTTCGTTCGTCTGGGGAGGCCGATGCCCCGCCATTACTGGCGGGGCTAGACTGCCTCTCGTTCAGCGCTTTGACTATGTCCTCCAGCGGGTATTCGAGGTACCCGCGTGGGTCCAGCGAGTGGACGATCTCCTCGAGCAGCGGCCAGTCGAGATCGTCGATCTCGCGCATGCGCAGCTGCTCCAGCAGGTGGTCGGCTAGCTGGCGCGCGGGGGCAGCCACGGCCGCGAAGGCTTCCTGCTTGGCGTCGGGCTCGCCGTTGTCCATGGGGCGGGACGAGCGCGAGCTGAAATCGTCCATGTCGGTGTTGCGGCGCAGGAACTCGTAGACCTCGTCGTAGGTTTCGCCTACATCGGTGCGGGCTTCCGGCGCTTCGTTCAGAATCTCGTCGCGGACCTGCTCCTGCTGCTCGTACTCGGTGGGCGCTTCGGGCGGGTCTTCGCTGCTCATTTCGAGCGTGGGGTTTTCGAGCATCTCGGTG
>CAZNBU010000014.1:0-17581 GCA_964571035.1 uncultured Planctomycetaceae bacterium
CCTGTCGAACAGGATTCGCATACCAACCTCACTGCATGGCGGCGGGGGAACCGCCGTTTTCATGGTAGCAATCGAGGCCTGTGGATGCCGCAGAATCAGGGATTAACTGTCGCCAGGTGTGTCTGTAACTGCGGGAAAAACTCGCTAAAATCTTGCGCTAGTTCGGGCGCCAGTGAAACCATCTCCGGCACCGCGCGCTGCAGCCCGGGGCTGCGTCGCGACCGCCTCGACATCCCTGCCAGCACCTGCGCCACGCCCTCGGGGTATGCATACGCGTTAAGCCAGTCGTACTCAATCATCACCGGCACAGCCCGCCGCAGGCGGGGCGGCAGCAGGCGCACGTGCTCGGTCAGCGCGGCGTAGGCGCGGTCGGCGAAGCGGTGCAGCGGCTCGCCGGTGTGGGCTTCAAAGTCGCGCGCAAGAAAGTGGTCGTAGAACACATCCACCAGCACGCCGCGCCAGTGCCGCCAATTGGGGTCAAGCCGCTCTCGCGTGCGGCGCACCACCGGGTGCGCGTCGGTGAAGGCATCCACCGCGCGGTGACGGTCGATGCCTTCGCGCACCGCGGGGTGCAGCGTTGACAGGTCAAGGCCGCTGACGAAGTCGCCCGCGAGATTGGAAACCAGCGACCGCGGCGTGCCGCCCGAAAGCACCATGTGCGCCCGGTAGTTCACGGCAGCGCCTCGGGCGGCAGCGGCGTGAAGTCGGGGGTGACCCCCCGCTGCATGCGCTGCGACTGCCGGTGCGGCGCGGTGGCGGGCCGCGCGAAACGCTCCTGCGCTTCGCCCACGCTGACAAAGAACTCGTACAGCTTGCCCATGTCGAGCATGTCCAGCATCACGCGGGTCTTCGGCCGCGCGCCGCACAACGCGATGCGCCCGCCGCGGCCGTGCACCACGTCGTACATCAGCTTGAAGCGCTCGGTACCTTCGTCCACGAGCGTGCGCAGCTCGGACAGTTCCACGATCAGGTTGCGCGTGGTCGGCTTGAACTCAGCTTTCCAGTGCCTATCGAAGTGCGCGACCGAGATGCGGTCGAAGTTTCCGGAAAGCGTCAGGATCTGCTCGCCGGGCGCGCCGTCCTTGATGCCGGACCAGACCGCCTTGCGCGCCTCGGTGGTCTCGGGCTTCTCAGGCACCGCCTTGTGCTGGCCCGACAGGTGCTGCATCAGGTCGTCCAGCACCTTCACGGCGCCCTGCGCGAACGTGCCGAAGAAGCGGAACGGCGCCTCGGCACCCAGCTTCTGCTGCAACGGCACCGGCGCGCCGACCAGCGCGAGGTACCCGTCAGCGTCATCGAACACGCCCGCAAGGCCGACCAGCGTGTCGAGGCCGACGCGGTCAATGCGCGTCAACGGTTTGATGTCGATGAACAGCCGCTTTGGCCGCGGGTTGAGCGCGCTGCGCAGGTTGGCAATCAGCGCCGGCGTGTGCTCCGCGACCAGCTCGCCGGTAACGCGGAACGCGCGCGCGGATGGCGCCTGGATCTTGAGCTCGGTGCACTTGAACGGAGGCTCGCTCACGCGGCGGATTGTAGATGAGCGGCGGCGCTCTGGCGAATGCCTACAACCCGATCCACCCGCCCGCGATGAACTTCTCCCACGCGGCGGAGAGGCTTGTCCCCTTGATCGCGGGCCAGATCAGCCCCCACGCCGCCACCTGCAACCCAAGCAGCAGCAGCAGGCCCAGCACAGGCTCCCATGCGCGGTTGCGGAACGCGCGCCCAAGGCTGAACGAGCTGACGTCGCCGGTGTGCCAGGGTTTGAGCTGCGGGAAGAAGCGTGGGACGCGGCGGGTGTACTCGACGTACGGCTCGCCGTAGATGCTGGTCAGCATCTCTTCCTCAATGGCGATCTGCGCCCGATAGATGAAGAAGAACATCGCGTTGTAGACCGCGAACAGGATCACGTTGTAAGGCCAAGCCGCCAGCAGCGCCAACCCGCACCCGATCAGCCAGGTGCCCACGTACAGCGGGTTGCGCGTGCGGCCGTAAGGGCCGGCTGTAGCGAGTTCTTCCTTTTTAAGCAGGTACCCCATCGACCAGATGCGCATGGCAAGGCCGGCGAGGGCGAACCCCAATCCCGCAAGCCGGATGATCGTGTAGGCGATGTGTTCTTCGGCAAACGGCGGCCAAAGCGACAGCGCAATGAACGACGCGTACATCGGCCAGAAGCCCTGAAGCCGAAGCCGGTCAAGGCGCTTCTCGCGCCGCTTGCCGTCACGCACCTTGGCCTTGCGCTCAGCCTTGATGGGGCCTTGCGCAAACGCGCTGTCAACTGAGTCGGCGGACTGAGAAGTCATCGGCGAAGTGTATGCACCGCAAGCCAGAGGGGCAACGCTTGGAGTGGCATCGCTAGTGGTAACCACACCGCCTTTGGCTGGAACGAGCAACTGATCAGGCTACGCCTTCACAACTGTAATGTCGTCGCACTCAATTCTGAGGGTATCGTTTTCATAGTCTGACAACACGAAGCGGATGCCTTCAAGTTGCCGCCCGGATACGTCGTAGGCCATCAGGTGAGCGGCATTGCCGGTTGAGAATGGCCAATCGGTAACGTGGAGCCGACGGACACCGGTACACTCCACGCGCACACGTTCGTCGCCCGCACCTATGCGCCGAAAAGTAAGCGACGCGGTGCCGTCGTCGGTGGTCTGTGCCAGGTTGATGGCAACCAGATCGAACTCGTTGCCTGCCTCGAAAACTACTTTGTCAGCAGCATCCATGTTCAACCCTCTTGGCCACGTGCGAAGCGCGGTATTGAAACCACGAAAGCACAAAGGCACGAAACACGGCAGCATTGCTTTGGTGTTTTCGTGCTTTCGTGGCCCTCCTACATAGCTTGCAACAGCTTCCAGAAACCCTTGAGCTTGAGCCCTGCTCGCATGGCTTCGCGGGCGTGGTGCTTGGCTGCTTCCTTGTCGCCCTGTTTCCGGTAGGCGCGGGACAACTCGAGGTGCTTGCGCCCCGCGCGCTGAATGTGCCGTTGCTTGGCCTCCGGGTCGTCCGCGTGCAGCAGGGCGTTCATCATGCAGATGCGGGTGAACGCCTCCTCCAGCGCGTTGGCGCGGGCGGTCTTGCTCAGGCTGTCGCCGCTGCGGTGCACGGTCACCAGCGGCTCAGCCAGACACACGAACCCGCTGTTGTTGACGACCTTGGCTACACGCAGGAAGAAGTCCCAGTCGTTGCTGACCGGGAAGCGCTCATTGAAGGCACCCACCCGTTCCAGCAGGTGGCGCTTGAACACGAGGCTGGAAGTCTTCAGTGACAGGTCGTCGTACAGGTCGCGAAACAGGTGCTGGTCGGCGCCCGGCAGCACCTGCGGCTTTTCCTGCCGCGAGCCGTCCGCGTTGATGTGCACATGCCGGCACGCGGCGGCGACAAACTGCGTGCCCAGCGCCTTGAGCTGCCGCTCAAGCTTGTCCGGCGCCCACTCGTCGTCGGAATCCAGCAGAGCGATCCACTCGCCCTGCGCGTTGCGCAACCCGACGTTGCGGGCGCTGCTCGCCCCGCCGTTGGGCTTGCGGAAGTAGCGCACGCGCTCGGGCGGGTTTTCGAACAACGTCGGCGTGTCGTCGGTGCTGCCGTCGTCGATCACCAGCATTTCGAGCGATTGCTCCGTCTGCGCCAAAGCCGACTTCATCGCCCGCACCGCGTTCTCGCCGCGGTTGTACGTCGGGATGATCACGCTGACCTTGGGGACTCCGCCCGCAGGGGACTGTCCCCGCATCTGGGTCTCGGGAATCGGCTGTGCCTGCGTCATCGCGACGTACTGCTGCCAGCGGCCTTCAACGTTGTCGGTCGCGCGCTCCGGCAGTTCGCGTTCGGTGTCGCGTTGCGGGTCTTGCAGGAGTTGCTGAATGCGATTCCAGACCTCATCTACTGTGATGGACGCGATGTCCCGGTCGCCTGCCATCAGCATCTGCATGACGCGCGAATTTGGCGCGTTCTTAGTCGGATCGCTGGGGCCATACAGCATCAGGCCCGGCACGCCTACCGCCGCCGCCAGGTGCCCCACGCCCGAGTCGTTGCCCAGGTACAGGTTCGAGTGATCGATCAGCGCCGCCAGTTCCGGCAGGTTCATGTGAAAGCGCGAGGTGAAATCATCTTCCCAGTTGTCGTCGCTGCGGTCGTGGTGCGTACCGACCACGATCACGTCATGCCCCGCCGCTTTCAGCCGTGTACAGATCTCATGCCAGTGCGGCCAGCGCTTGGCGGCGTTGGCGGGGTCGCACCCCGCATGCACCACGATGCCGCCGGTGGGCGCGGTGCGCTTGTGGCGCATCTCTTCAGGCTGCTCAAGGTTGAAGTCGTAGGCGCGCACGTAACCGCGCGGCGTCGGCCCGGCGTACCCGATCCAGCGGGCCATCTCGACATTTGCTTCGGCTTCGGACTGGTGCTGCACGTGGCGCTTCTCGACTTTCAGGCACATGCCGGGCGGGAACATGCGCACCAGTTGCCGCCGCCCGTAGGCGCTGACGCCGAAGTCGTAGTCGCCGGCCTTGAACTGGTCGTGGTGCGTAAAGATGCGTCGCACCACCGGCCACCCTTCCCATAGCAGCTTGAAGTTTTCGGCGCCGGGCGAGTTGACGTATAGGTCGATCTCGTGCCCCAGCGTCCAAAGCGCACGCAGCAGCGGCGTAGCCTGCACGCAGTTCCCAAGCCCCTGAGAAATCTCGACAATCAGCCGCATGGTTTGAGCCGTTTGAAAGCAACCACAGGTGAACACGGATGCACACGAGTTGGGTTGCGTGTTTACCCGTGTTCACCCGTGGTTTCTATCGGTTGTTATTTGTGGAGAGATCGCCACCACGCCACTTGCGCCGCCACGCCTTCCGCGAACGCCGTGCGCGGCTCGTACCCCAGCATGCGGCGGGCCTTGGTGATGTCGGCCATGGTGCGGGGCACGTCGCCCGGCTGATCGGGGAGATGCTTTAGCTTGGCCTTCTTGCCGGTGGCTTGCTCGATGGTCTGCACCATCTGCGTTAGCGTGATCGGCTCATCGCCGCCGAGGTTGATGATCTCGCAACCAGCCACGCGGTCGATGCTGGCAACCACGCCCTGCACGATGTCGTCGATGAAGGTGTAGTCGCGGCCGGTGGTGCCGTCGCCGTAGAAGGGGATTTCGCGGCCGGCTTCGATGAGCTGGATGAACTTCATGATCGCCAGGTCAGGCCGCTGGCCGGGACCGTACACGGTAAAGAAGCGCAGCGCGTGGCTTTCGATGCCGTAGAGGTGGTGGTAGGTGTTGAGAAACAGCTCGTTGGCGCGCTTGGTGGCTGCGTAGGGCGACCACGGGCGGTTGATCGGGTCGTCTTCGCTGAAGGGCACCTTCTCTTGCCCACCGTAGACGCTGCTGCTGCTGGCGTGCACCAGCTTGCTCAGGCCGCGCGCACGCATGGCTTCGAGGATGTGGACGGTGCCTTTGACGTTGGTGTCGGAGTAAAGCTCAGGGTTCTCAAGGCTGGGCCGCACACCGGCACGAGCACCCAGATGCACCACAACGTCGCACCCTTCGCCCAGCGCCTTCTCAACATCCAGCTTCTTGCGCAGGTCGCCTTCGACGATGCTGCCGCCCAGCGCGGCGATCTCGTCCGCGTTGCGCCGTTTGATCGCGGGATCGTAGAAGTCGTTAAAATCGTCGAACCCGACGACCGTGTCGCCACGCTTCAACAGCGCCAGCGTCACCCGCGACCCAATGAAACCGGCTGCCCCGGTTACGAAGACCTTCATGCAAAATCCCCCGCGGCAGTTTGCCGTCACGCGCCCCGCAAAGAAGGGCCAGCCGCGAAAACGCGAAAGCGCGAGTCAGCCGCTTCCGTTTCGCGTTTTCGCGCTTTCGCGGCAACGAGTTCTTACTACCTTTACCGCCATGCCGTTCAAACTTGCATTCGCTTCCAATGCCATGAAGCGGTACTCGCTGGATGAAGCCATCGATCTGGTGGCTGACGCGGGATACCAGGGGATTGAGATTCTGCTGGATGTCCCCCACGCGTTTCCGCCCGACGTCAAAGACGCCGATATCGCCCGCTGGCGCGGCAAGCTTGAGAAGCGTGGCCTCGCCGTCTCCAACTGCAACGCGTTCATGCTGTACGGCATCGAAGGCTGCCACCGCCCAAGCTGGTGCGAGAAGGACCCCGCGCGGCGGCAACTCCGCATCGAGCACACGCGCCAGTGCCTGCACCTCGCGGGCAAGCTGGGCGCGCCCACCATCAGCACCGAGCCGGGCGGGCCCATCGACGAAGGCGTCACGCGCGAGCAAGCCGCCGACTGGTTCGAAGCCGGGTTGCGCAGCGTGCTGCCCGACGCGGCGGAAGCGGGCGTGCGCCTTTGCATCGAGCCGGAGCCCGGCCTGCTGATCGAGCGCGCGGGCGAGTTCGACGAGTTCATGCAGCGGTTTGAAGGCGACGAGCTGGCTGCAAACTGGCTTGGCCTGAACTTCGACGTCGGCCACTTCTATTGCGTGGGCGAAGACCCGGCGGCGAACGCGAAGCGCTTCGCGGGCCGCATCCACCACATCCAGATCGAGGACATCGCCGCGGACCGCGTGCACTTCCACCTGGTGCCGGGCGACGGCGCGATCGACTTTGACGCCTTCTTTGGCGAGCTGCAACAAGCCGGGTACGACGACGGGTGGATCACCGTCGAGCTGTACACCTTCGAGCACAAAGCCGTAGAGGTGGCTGAGCGCGCCCGCGAGTTCCTGCTGCCGTATGTGAAGCAAGAACCGCGTGCGTAAGCGCGCGGCTAAGCGGTTTGAGGGTCATGGGCGGTCAGCCGCGCGCTTACGCACGCGGTTCTTGCCTAAGCCTTGGCGTTCATGGCCAGCACCGCCGTCAGCCATAGCAGGAAGCGCAGGGCGAAAAACGCCATGGCGATGCGGTTGTGGAACGTCTTGGGTTTGCCCGCGCTTACCTTGCCTCCGCTGAAGATCAGCATCGGGTACCAGAACACCAGCACCGTCGCGATCAGGATGTGCACGGCAAGCCAGAACGTCATCGACGTGCCGAACGTCTGCTCCAGCGCGCCGCGATCCAGCTCAATGTAGAGCAGCAGTGCCGAGTCCAGCGCGAAGCCGGCTGTCATCCACAGCATGTGCAGCGCGTGCCGCCGGTGCAGGAACACCCCCGCGACAAGCCATAGGAACACCCCGCCATTGAGAACCGTGAACAGGTGATTCATGCTGTACCTGCCGGATTAGGCACGCGCATACGCAAGCGGTCAAGGAGAGGCATGCCCGGAGTCGTCACATCGCCCGATGACATTCCTGACGCGCTGCTGGACGCGCCGGGCCGCGGCCCGTGCTCGCGGGTGCTGATGGCTTCGCCCGCGCACTTTACGGTCGAAAGCGCGATCAACCCGTGGATGAAGGACGACGCGGGCAACCTCAACCGCGTCGATCCCGCCCGCGCGCTGGAGCAATGGAACGCGCTGGCGGAGGCCTACACGCGGGCCGGCATCAAGGTCGAGGTGATCGACGCTGCACCCGGCCTGCCCGACTTCTGCTTTTCCGCCAACCAGAGCCTCGCCTTCCAGCACGAAGAAGCGGGCCAATCGGTGCTGCTCTCTCGCATGGCCAGCGATACTCGCGTGGCGGAAGTGCCGCACTTTGATCGCTGGTACCGCAACCACGGGTTCAAGGTGTTCGAGACGCCGGAAGACCTGCGCCCGTTCGAGGGCACCGGCGACGCCATTCGCCATCACGGCCAGCACGCGTACTGGGGCGGCGTCGGCCCGCGCACGCGCATGGAGGCGTGGTACCACGTGGCGCGCATCACCGGCGCGGTGGTGATCCCGCTGACGCTGCGCGACGATCGCTATTACCACCTGGACACCTGCCTGTGCGTGCTGACTACGCGCGCGGCGCTGTACATCCCCGGCGCGTTTGACGCCGAGAGCCTGGAGCGCCTGCAAGCCGGGTTCGAAGACCTGATCCCAATCAGCACCGACAACGCCGAAAACTTCGCCTGCAACGCCCACTGCCCCGACGACAAGCACGTCTTCATCCAGAAGGGCAGCGATGCGACAGTGCATTCGCTGCAACGCCGCGGGTTCGAGGTGATCGAGCTCGACACCAGCGAGTTCATGAAATCCGGCGGCAGCGTCTTTTGCCTCAAGCAGGAACTGCCGTAGGGTTCACCACAGAGAAACAGAGGAACAGCAAAAAGAGTCAGGATTGGCAGGATGATCAGGAGAAAAGCCTTTCCATCCTGACCATCCTGTAAATCCTGACAGCCGTTGCAGTTGCCGTTGCCTTCCTCCGTGACTCTGTGCCTCTGTGGTGAAAACAAGTTCTCGCCAATCCGCGCAAGCCCCAATCCGAAATCCAAAATCCAAAATCTAAAATCGCCGTCCCCTGCGCCCGCATGGCTGAAACCCGTCAAATCGCTACACTTAACGTGACTTCCCCGGTTCACCCCTGGACCGACTATGCTGTTGCAGTTCTGTGATCAATGCGGGCGGCCACTCAGCGAAGGTGCAATCGCGCGCGGCGACGCCGTTGAGCGCGACGGCGAGACCATCTGCTCGCAGTGCCTCTCCCGCGCGCCGATCAAGCCGCGCGAGCCCGAACAGGGCCCGCTGGGCGACTACAAGAGCGCGGTCTGGCATTGCGAATCGTGCGGCATCCCGGTCAACGCCCTCGACCTGATTGAGGGCCGGGCAACACGCGTCGGAGGCGTGCTGCGCTGCTCGCGCTGCACAGCCCCCAAGGCCGCAGCACCGGCACAACCCGCGGCGAAACCGGCTCGCGCTTCATTGCCGCGCGTGGCGCCCGTGTCGGCACGCGCGCACCCGCCGCGGCCCAGCCCGCGCGCCGAGGAGTTTCTTGCCGGCGCGGCCAAAGAGCAGCGCCGCCCCGTGCTGCCGATTGTGCTGTTCGTGATCGTGCTGCCGATGTTCGCGGTTTCGTTGTGGTTCGCGGTCACGTCGCAGCAGCGGCTTAACGAGGTCATGGCGTCGCAAGGCAACTCCCAGGGCAACGCCGAGCCGCGCCGCCGCCCGCCGCCTGAAGACAGCACACCGGCGCAAACGCCGCCCGCGAACAAGACTGATGACACCGGCAGCGAGCCGACGAAACCCACACCGCCGCCCAAGGACCGCACGGCTGTCCAGCCGATCCCGGAAAACCTCGCCAAAGACCTGGTCGCCATCGAGCAGGAACTGGCGGCACCGGTGATCCTCAAACTGCAAAGCGCCACGCTGGGCGAAGTCTGGGACGGCCTGATTGAAGCCGGCGCGCGCCGGCTGATCGCGACGCGCCCGTACGTGCGCGCGCTGCTTGCCGACCAGCACGACACCACGCGTATGCTGGCGTGCCGCGTGTGCGGGATGCTCGACGACAAGGAAGCGCTGGTGAAGCTCTCGCGCATGGCAGACCTCGACCCGAGCGAGCAGGTTGCCACCGAAGCCGGCAAAGCCCGCGACCGCCTGACCGGGCAGAGCACGCGCGAAATCCGCGACATGACGCCGGACGAGATCCGCAAGCTCATGCAGGACCTGCAGGATGAGCTCAAGCGGCGGGGAGCCGGGAATGAGTAAGCGCCGCGACTGGCACACGCCCCTGCTGCTGACGCTCAGCCTGCACCTGATGGCGTTCACGCTGTTCATCAACCACCGGCTGTTCTCGATCATGGAAGAACCGCAGGTGGGCGAAAGCGCGACACTGAAAGCGGCGATCGCAGGCGACGACCCCGAGAGCACCGAGCAGGAAAACGACGAAGGCGCAGCCCCCGGCGATCCCGCCGAAGAAGTGCAACCCGCCAAAGACTCCATCGCCGAAATCATGCGCCAGGTGGATACACCCGACGCCAATCCGCCGCCCGCGCGTGAGAAACCCGCGGAGCCCACCGAAATCGTTGAGCCCGGTAAGCACCGCTCGCTCGCCGACCGGCTTGCCGCCAGCGCCAGCGCAGCCGGGGCTGCCACGCTGGATACGCCCGCCGAGCAACGCCCCTCCGGCGGCGCAGCCGGCTCGCGCGGCAAGGGCCGCCGCGACGACGGGCTGCGGCGCCACGGCGGCGGCGCGGACACCGAGGACGCGGTTGCGATGGGCCTGCGCTGGCTTGCCAGCGTGCAGGACCACGACGGGCGCTGGGATTCCGACGCCTACATGACGCACTACCTGCCCAACGCCGACCACTTCCAGCGCATGGGCGAAGGCGTCGGTCTCGGCCGCAACGACGTGGGCATTTCCGCGCTGTGCATGCTGGCGTTCACCGGCGCGGGCCACGACGACCGCGAGGGCGCGCACAGCGGCGCCGTAAAGCGCGCGCGGCAATGGCTGCAGTCACGCCAACGCGTGGAAGACGGCGGGTTCGGGCTCGCGCAGGATACGCTGCGCGTCACGTTCTACGGTCACTCGTTGGCGACGCTCGCGCTGGCTGACCTGTTCCTGCTCACGGGCGATGAGTCGCTGCGCACGCCGATCCAACGCGCCGTGCACTACCTCGCCCGGTGCCAGGGCGAGGGCGGCGGGTGGGACTACCCGCAGCAATACCCCGGCGACTCCAACTGGAAGCAGCCGACACGCAACGACCTCTCGATCACCGGTTGGGCCGCCATGGCGTTGGTGGCTGCGCGCGAAGGCGGCATTGACGTTCCTGTCGACACACTGAAGCGACTCGCCAACCTGCTGCGCGAAGCGACGCGCCCGGACGGCGAGGCGATCTATGCCAATGAGGGCGTGCGCGCGTTTCATCGCGGCATGGCGATGCTGGCGGTGAGCAACCTGTGCCGGCGGCTGTTGGGCGAAGCGGGCGACACGGAAACGCAGCGCAAGCAGCGCGACCGCATGGCCGCCATGCCCCCTGACTGGGACGGCGCGACCGAAATGACCGGCAGCAACATGTACTACTGGTACTACGGCTCGCTTGCGCTGATGCTCAACCGCGACCAGGCGGGCGGCGAAGACCGCTGGCGCCAGTGGAACATCGCCCTCAAAAAGACCCTGCTGCCCAACCAGGAAAAACACGGCGACCGCAAAGGCAGCTTCGACCCCAAGGCCGACTACTGGGCCAACAACGGCGGCGGGCGGCTTTACTCGACTGCCATGTGCGTGCTGACGCTCGAAATCTACTACCGCTACGAGCCGGAACTGATCCGCGCCCACAGCGCCGACCTTGCGCCGCTATGGTCGGGCGAGTAGCCCAAAAGATTCTTGCCGCGCGCCTCTTTACATTCCGGCCCTTATCATTCAAAAAACGCGCCCCGGACGTTTTCGGGATGTACCCACACCGGCGACCATTGAACCAAGCCGGACGGTACCCATGCCGCGCACCGATCCTCGCGTGAGGGCCGGGAGGCGGGAGCAACACCCACTGCGTACAGGAGCCGTCGGATGCTGCAACTCGTTCCCACCCGTGCGTTCTTCACCAAGGGCGTCGGGACCAGCAAGGATTATCTGGCCAGCTTTGAAGACGCGCTGCGCGACGCCGGCATTGCCGCGCTGAACGTGGTCACGATCAGCTCGATCATGCCCCCCGGGTGCAAGATGATCAGCAAGGAGAAGGGGCTGAAAGAGCTGCACGACGGGCAGGTGGCGTTCTGCGTCATGAGCCGGCAGGCGACCAACGAGTACCGCCGCATGATTGCCGCCAGCGTGGGCGTCTCGATCCCGAAGGACCCGTCCAAGTTCGGGTACCTCAGCGAGTACCACACCTACGGTGTCAACGACCAGCAGGCGGGCGACTACGCTGAAGACCTGGCAGCCAGCATGCTGGCGACCACCATGGGCCTGCGCTTCGACCCCAACCAGGCGTGGAACGAGCGCAAGCAGGAATGGAAGCTCGGCGGCGAAATCGTCACTACGCGCAACATCACCCAGTCGGCTGAAGGCCCCAAGGACGGGCACTGGAGCACGGTGATCGCCGCCTGCGTGTTCATCTTCGACAATTGGCAGCTCAACCCCGAGCAGTTGGCCGCCATGAACGCCAGCCACCAGGGCCTGCACGTGCCATCGCCAGCCAACCCAAAACCCAAGCGACGCAAGGGTTAACTGCAGTGGTCAGAGATCAGAGGCCAGAGATCAGGGAACTGCGACTCAACCAGGGTCGCAGTTTCTTTTTCCCTGACCTCCAACCTCTGAACTCTGACCTCTTTTCACACCGATTGCGGATTGATCCCTGCCCCAATCTCGTTTAATGCGGGCTGAACCGCGAGGCAGACATGGGAACCGTGAAGTCATCAAACTTGCAGGACCTCGTCGTCACCGACGACGACAACTTTTTCGGCCTTGAGCCCGAGCTGGCGACGCTGGATCGCGCGCGCTTCGTTGTGATGTCGGCGCCGTTCGAAGGCACCGTCAGCTACGGCATCGGCACAGGCGCCGGCCCCGAAGCCATCCGCCGCGCCAGCCAGCAGGTGGAACTGTTCGACGAGATCACACTCGACGAGCACATCCCCCGCCACGGCGTCTGCACGCTCAAGGCGTTCGATCCCGACTGCACCGCCGAAGAAATGACCATGGGGCAGATCTACCCCGCGGCGCAGCAGATCGTGAAGGCGGGCAAGTTCCCGATTCTGGTGGGCGGCGAGCACTCCGTCAGCCCCGGCGCGGTGAAAGCCGTGTGGGAAGCCTACCCTGACCTTTCGGTCTTCCACATCGACGCCCACAGCGACATGCGCGAAGCGTACCACGACGACAAGTTCAGCCACGCCAGCGCGGCCGCACGCATCAACGAGTGGTGCCCGATCGTGCAGGTGGGCATTCGCTCGCGCGAGCGCATTGAGCCCGGCCACCCGGAGCGCCCGGTGCACTGCTACCACGCATTTGACTATCACACCGAGGGCCCGTGGATCGACGAAGCGATCAGCAAGCTCTCGCGCAACGTCTACCTGACCATCGACGTGGACGGGTTCGACCCCAGCGTCTTCCCCGGCACCGGCACGCCTGAGCCGGGCGGGCTGACCTGGTATCTCGGGTTGAAGATGATCCAGAAGCTGGCGCAGTCACGGAACATCGTGGGTTTCGACGTGGTGGAGGTAGCGCCCACGCCGGGCCAGCAGGTTAGCGAGTTCGCGGGCGCAAGGCTGATGGGCCGGATCATCGCATTTATCAGCCACTACTGCTGGCGCGGCGAACGCGGAGTGTAGGTCGTTCGCTGATTGGGCACGCGCATCGTTCTGCTGCACGGCCCAGACGGTTCGATTTTGGATTTTAGATTTTGGATTGGGCTGCATGACGTTGGGCGGTTCAATCCAAAATCGAAAATCCACAATCCAAAATCGAGCCACGCTTCCGGCCACCGAATGTCGATCCGTAATAGTCCCCGGGCCCCGGCTTCCCCTCGGTGCGAATGATGCGACTTCTGATCCTGCTTCTGCTGCTTCCCGCCGCGCTGGCAGCCAACGAAATCGGTGTTTCCGCCCCCGACGGCAAGAGCGGGTGGCTGCTGCTGGAAGACCCGCCGGGCCGAGGCGGCGAGGGGCTTTCGCCGTTCGCGGGCGACCCCGGCCTGCCGGTGCCTGACGCGACCGGTTGGCCCTGGAACGGCAAGCCCGACGGCCGCTACCCCACCACCGAGTTGTGGCACTACGATTCGCGCACCGGCGAGTACACCCGCGCCACGCACGTGCTTAGCGACAACCGCACGCTCAACGCCGTGTTCGAAGCCGGCGCGCCGTACGTGCTGCACTACGACCCGCGCAAGGCGCTGGGCGGATACTCGCAGGTTCTGAAAGCGGACGGGCTGGCGAATGCGGGCGGCAAAGTTCCAGCCGCCGCGATTGCTCTGAACTCGGTCGAGTATCTCGACTCGCCCAGTGTTTCGCCCGACCGAAAGCACGTGGTCTTCCGCGCCTACAAACCGGGCGAGGGCGGAAGCTGGGTGTTGCGGGTCTATGCGATCGCCGACTGGAACCTGGTCGCCGAGTCAAAACAGTTCGAGCCCGGCCGCCCGGTGTGGGCGAACAACTCCACGCTGGCGGTGATCGCATGGGACAAGGCGGTCCCGCGCCCGCCGCAGCACACGCCCGGCCCGGGCACACCGCGGCTGAGTGAAAGCCACCCGAACCCGCCGGGCCGCCTGCTCACTCTGCAACTGCAATTCGGCGAGTTCGCCGAAGCTGAATTGCTCAAGGGCAACTTCCCAGCCGACCGCCTGACGCAAAGCGTGCTCGCTGACCCGTACGGCCTTGGCCTTGCGGTCGCGCGGGCCGACGGCAAGGGCGTGGTTGTGGAGCAGCGCGAGCTTTCCCCCGGCGGCAAGGTCCGCGAGATCGCGCGCTTTGAGACGTTCCGCGGCATGGCCGTTTCGATGCGCACGCTGCAATGCAACGGCGTCCGCACGCTTGACCGCAAACCGGTGCTCGTGACGGTCTTCCACGACCGCTGGGGTGAAATCGACATTCTCGGGCACAAGCACTACCTGCCCGTCGGCGACAAGTGGCGCAACGAAGAAGGGAATGCCTGGCGCCTTTCACCCGATCCGCACGGCGGGTTGATCGACCTCGGGCGCGGTGTTGCGGCGCTGCTTGAGCCGGTGGTCAACCCGGACTACGACCCCAAAACCAGCACCGCCACAGCGCTGCTGCGCCACGTGCTGGTTGTGCCGCAGTGGCCCGGGTGCGACAGCATGCGCAACCCGCGGCAGCTTGCACGGCTCAGCAAGCTGGTGCGCCGCTTTGACGAAGTGGATCGCGCGACAGGCGGCATCCCCAGCACGCAGTTGATCTACGACGTCGTCATCGAGGCAAACGAAGGCCAGAACCGCAAAGCCGGGCGCTACGTCGAGATCTACCACAAGGACGGCCGCGGCGGCCGCGGCGCGATCCGCACCGAAGACAACCTGAGCGGCAGTTGGCTGGTGCAGTCGATCGAACGACAGGGCGGCGAGGACTTCTTCTACGATTGCTCCAACATCGCCGGCGCGATGCGCAAGCGCCGCGCAGCCGACGTGGGCAAGGTGTACGACGACCTCGTTACGCAGTTGCAGACGCGGCGGCTGCTGATGCTTACGGGTGTCGAGCAGGCGTTTGATCGCGGCGGTTTGCAGTTCCTCGGCCGCGACGTCTACAACGACCCGCTGACCGGAAAGCGCTGGCGGGCATGGGTGTTCACGCGCCAGGGTGGGTACCTCGACCAGGCCAAAGCCGACGAGTTGCAGGCGCGCATCGAGAAACTGAAGGCCGAGCTGGCAAAGGGCGAGCAGGTGCAGGACGCGCTGGCGTCAACGCAAGCCGAGCTCGCGTTCCTGCCCCGTGAAAGGCTGGAGCTGCGGTTTATCGCGGGCCTGCCGATTGACGGCGCGGGCACGTGGGACTTCCCCCACGCCCTGGCGCGAGCGGGCGTGCGGTTTGCGATGGCGGGCAACCGCCCTGCGGCGGTCACCGACCTGGTGTTCGAGCCGGGATCGTTTGTCGAGCTGCCGAACCTGCTCGACCTGAAGCTGAAGCAGAAGGGCAAGCCGCCGCTGCTGCTGCCCAGGACGTTCCGGATTTTCGAGTTCGTGGAAGGCAAGGCGGTCGAGCGCCTGAAAGCAACGGCGGTAGAGCCGCCGGCGGGCAAGGACGGCGTGCCGCACGACAAGGCGCTGGTGCGCGACGGGATGATTCGCGCGGGGTACGACCTGCCCGCGTTCAACACGCAGAAGTTGTTCACGGATTTGCAGCGCTGATCGCCCCCCGTTGACAGCGCCCAACACCAAGGTATTTCTGAGCCACACGCGCCGCAAAGCGCGCAAAACTGCGGGGTGGAGCAGATGGCAGCTCGCAAGGCTCATAACCTTGAGGTCGCTGGTTCGAGTCCAGCCCCCGCTACCAACCAATAAGCGCCCGGCAAACGCCGGGCGCTGTTGTTTAGACAGAGTGCACTTACCGGACCCGCTGACGCCTGCCTGCCCTGGCTCCTTGCGCGAGAGGCACAACTGCCAGGACCAGCGCCAACCAGCTGAGCCCCGAGCCGCCAGCTGCACAACTTCCACCCCCAGAACTTCGCGGCGAAACGCCCGGGCCGGGCGGAGGCGGGGGCGGCGCCGTAGCAGCGAGGTGGGACCAAAGCTGCGCGCCCGGCGCAGCGGTCTGGATGTTAAGGAGAACCTGGTTGTTAACGACCCCAGGCACAGAAAGGATGCTCTTGCCTGTAGGGTCGTAGCCGGGAGGTTGTGTGGTCCCAGCAGAAGAGCCATCGGATTGCCAAAGGTGTGTTGCGCCGGTGCCCATATCCACCGTCCTGAACACAACTTGTCCACCGGCCTCGACGAGGAAGTCAGGAGACACTCCGTTTGAGAACGTACGAACAATGGTTGTTCCGGCCACGGTTCCATCCGACCGCCAGAGTTGTCCCGCAGCAGTCAGGCTAATCACGGATAGATACCAATACCCTCCCACGAAAACGTCATGGCTTGCATAAAGAGTCGTGGCGGGTACCGACGTAAGCAACTTGAACGTGCCGGCTACCGTGCCGTCCGTGCGCCATATGCTGTCCTCGGGAAACGTCATGCGGAACAGGGTGACCCCGTTGCGCGTAGTCCACGGGGAGCCGGGGAAGTAGTCGCTCCCACCCGCGCCGGGATCGATGTCGGCTAGCAGCAACGTTCCGCCCGCCGTGCCGTCGGAAACCCAAGGCTCGCGGCCCGCCGTGCCGTTGTCAGCCCAGAAGTACACCTTTCCCCCGCTGCTATGGACCAGGTCGGGAGAAGAATCGCCCGATGGGTTGATATCCAGAAGCAACGAGGTTCCGGCAGCGGTGCCGTCGCTGATGTACCACTCGTGGCCTGCACTCCCGTTGTACGACAGCAGTAGTGAGCCACCGACCGCCACGCACCCGAGCAAAAAGCCCGGTGGCGTTGCGCCGCCGGATAGCACCGGCGCTGTACCCCCTGCAGTTCCATCGGTGGAGTAGAGTTGCGGGGTGCCGGCGGGTTCCCAGAAGTAGAGTTTGCCGTTCAGCACTGCGGATGCGCCCACCCCCGCCAAGCCGGCCCAAACCACTGTGTCGCCGGCGACCGTACCGTTCGTCCTGCGCAACTCCCAGGTTCCCAAGCCCGAATCCCTGCGGAAGTAGAAGTAGGTACCCAAGGCTGAGAAGCCCTGCGAAATGATATCCGGGCTGGGAAACAGCACGCCCGCCGCCTGGGTCCCCGCGCCAGTCCCATCGGTCCGCCAGATCTGGTGATCGCCGCTAAGGATCGCCGCAGAGTAAAATGCACCGTTATGCACCATCCCGCCATCCAACAACACGATCCCGCCGGGCGCAGACGAAATCTGAACCGGCGACTGCGCGCAAAGCACAGCAGGCGCAACGCAAATCAAAAGCAAAACCCATCGCATTAGGTGTCCCCTTCCTCAGGTGTTGAGCATCTGGTGGATAGCAAGAATGTCGGCAGCGCTCGTGTCCACAATGTTGTACCCATGCTGCGCATGCGCGGCGTGCCGCCGCATGCCGTTGCACAGTTACGCACGAACACCCAGCCGTGTTCGTTGCCTAACATGATACGTGTGCCAGTCCGCAAGTTCAAAGTTGTATACCGTCACCAGCCTGGGCCGCCGCTCCGTGCGCGCCGAGGCCACCATGGCCGTCGCGCCGCCGGACAGCAGCAGCCGCTCGCCCATCGCAACTCAGCCCCCACGGGTGACGCTCCAGAAC